>VBAO01000073.1 GCA_005883865.1 Candidatus Segetimicrobium genomatis | reverse complement strand
CCCGTTGAACATCATGTGTCCACACTCCTCTCCCGCGTAGGGACCGGGTCGAACCGCGCGCCCCGCTCCCGGAGACTGACGTAGCGCCCGTCTCCGATGATGATGTGATCAATGATAGGAATACCCATTACGCTCCCTGCCCGGCTCAGACGGGCGGTCATCGCCAGATCCGCCCGGCTGGGCATGGGGTCCCCGGAGGGATGGTTGTGAACCAGGATGACCCCCGCGGCACTATGCCGCAACGCCGCCCTGAACACCTCCCGCGGGTGCACCGGAGAGCTGGCCAGTCCTCCGCGAGACACCTCGATCCGATCCAGGACCTCGTTCTTGGTATTCAGGAGGAGCAGCCACAGGCACTCGGTCTCCCGAAAGCGCAGGTCGGGCATGACGAGGGCGGCGGCATCGGCCGGCCTGCGAACCGCGGGCCGGACCCGGGCGGGTGTGGCGCCGAGCCGCCGGCCAAGCTCGAACGCGGCGAGGAGATGGAGCGCCTTGACCTCCCCCACCCCCCCGGTCTGGCGCAACTCGCCGGGGCTCGCCCCTGCGAGCCGCTCCAGGGTGCCATGGGCGCACAGCAGATCGGTGGCCACCTCCAGGGCGCTCCTCGTCCGCGAGCCCGTTCGAAGCAGCACGGCAACCAGCTCGGCGGCGCTGAGGGCCCCCGGTCCTCCCGCGAGCATCCGCTCGCGGGGGCGTAACTCGGCTGGAAGATCCTTGATCCGGGGCGATCGGGTCGGGGCGGCGGCCCCGCGGGCCCGCCTCGACGAACGGTTATGCCGGGGAAGCACTGACGAACACTCGGCGGATCCTCCAACGGGGGGCTGCCACCCCTCGGGCAGCCACATGGACGAAGAGGGCGAGGCCCGGCGCTCCGGAGCGAACCGCCGACCCCGCGACCGTCGTAGCGGTCAAAGCATCCGAAACACGTACGCAGCAACGAGTATACCAAGGAGGATAGCGAGGTTCAACCGAAGCGTGAATCCCATCGTCACCGTCATGACGCCGAGGTCGACCACGACCGGGGGCGATAGGCCGACCGCGACCGAACGGCCCAACCAGGAGAGGTAGGTGAACTGGCCGATCGCGTTTGCGAGCACGCTCCCCAGCATCGCCCCCGCGATGGCGATCACGGCGAGGACCCACCACGGGTTTCGCGCGCGCTTAGAAGGCTTGACCGGCCTCACCCCCCCGTCCCCCCGGGAACCCGCACAGAAAAAGGAGCGGCGCTGTGCCGCTCCCCCCGTTGATCCTCGGCCGCCTTCCGCGAGCGCGGCCGGAGACGATCAGGTCTTCTCTCCGGTGCCCTTCTCCGGAGCCGGACCCTTCGGCTCCTCAGGCTTCGTGGCGTCGCGGAACTCCCGCATCGCCTTGCCGACCGCTCCCCCCAGGCCGGCCAGCCGGCTCGGCCCGAACAACAGGATCACAATCGCGAGGACGATGATGAGTTCCCAGAACTTCGGCCCCATACCACACCTCCAACTTCCCTTATACTATACACTCCAGCGACGTGGGGCGCCACCGGGTTCCCATCCTTCCCCACCCCCTGCGGCCTGCCTGCCGCCACCCCATTGAGGGGGCAGGCCGCATTGGATGGTCCCCCGCCTGTCCCCCGCCTGCCCCCCGCATGGGGGGCATGGCGGGCATGGGGAGCGGTTAACTGGTCCGCGCGACCACAAACTGCACGAGGGCCGCCAGGCTGTCCCGGGCCGGAGAGCCGGGAAGGCGGGCGAGGCTCGCGGCCGCGCGCCCGGCGTGAGCCCGTGCCACCCCGAGGGCGTGCTCGATCGCCCCGGACCCGGCCAGGATCCTTGCCACCTCCGCCGCGGCGTCGGGATGCCGGTCGCTCCCGCTGTCGAGGAGCGCCTCCAGACGCCGGCGGTCGGGCTCCGGTGCCTTGGCCAGCGCGTGGATCACCGGGAGGGTGACTTTCCCTGTTTGAATGTCGCTTCCGATCGGCTTGCCGACCTGCTCCGGGGTCGCCGTGAGATCAAGGGCGTCGTCCGTGATCTGAAACGCCATCCCCCATTCCAGGCCAAACTCGGAGAGGACTTGGGCGTCGGGACCCGACGCTCCGGCCGTCAACGCTCCACACCGGCAGGCGGCGCTGAAGAGGTGCGCGGTCTTCCCCGCGATGATATCGAAGTAGATCGACGCATCCGTGTGGGGGGTGTTGCCGTATTTGATTTGCTTGATCTCCGCCTGACTCATCCTGACCGTCGCTCCCGCCAATGCCGCGGCCAGACGCGCGTCGTGGAGCGAGGCGAGCATGTGAAACGCCTTGCTGAAGAGGTAGTCCCCCAGCAGCACCGCCACCTGGTTGCCCCAGACCGCGTTGACCGTGGCCCGGCCGCGGCGAAGGTCGGCGGCGTCGATCACGTCGTCGTGGATGAGGGACGCGACGTGGATGAGTTCGCAGGCACCGGCGACCCGCAGGCGGGCGGCCCCCCCTCCTCCGCAGGCCAGCGCGCTGAGGCAGACCAGGGCCGGGCGAAGGAGCTTGCCCTTCGTGTGGAGCACGTGCGCCACGAGCTCACCGATGAACCGGTCGTCCGCGGAGAGCTCGTCACGGAGCAGGTGCGCGACGGCATCGAGATCCCCCTGGACAGGATCGTAGATCCGGGCCAGGTCGGGGGACACGGTGGACACGGTGTCGGGAACCCCGGCTCCATCGTGGGCCGCGTGCGTCATGGGAGACACCACGCTATGCTTCCGCGACCACGCCGAAGAGCGAGATAAAGAATATCGTGCCGAAGAACAGCAGCCAGAAGATCGCGTACCGCCAGAACACGGTCGCGCGGGTTGGGCCGGGCTTGGGGATCGCTGGCGCCCGCTGTGCCATCTACGGCTCCTCCCGTCCCGGGGCGGGCCCCGCCTGCGGCTCGCGGGACGCGCCCTCGGCGCCGCCCGCGCCGGCCGGCGCTCCGGCGGCCGGCCGGCGCGCGGGGGCGGGCGGCGGGGCCGGGAGCTGGGCGATCCGTTCGCAAAAGGCCCGCACGGCCGCGACGAACTCCGGGCCGTCATGGAGGCCGTAGAAGATCGTGGCCACCCGGTCGGGCTGAAACTTCTGACGTTCGAGCCGGCGCCTCATCTGCACGACGCGGTCCGCGATGAGGTTGTTCCCCAGCCGGTTGAAACAGTCGCCGAGCGGGCACCCGCAGACGAAGGCTCCGTCGGCGCCGCTCCGCAGCGCAAACTCCAACCACGAGGGACGGACAAACCCCGAGCAGGGGATCTTGATCAGCGTGACATTGGGGAGGTCGCGCATCGTCCCATCCTCGCGGACGAGGCCTTCGCTGCTCACCGCCCAGTCGCAGAGGAACCCCACGACCCGGGGGCGCCGAGGCGCGCTCGCGGTCAGGTCCGGCATGCGGCCACCACCTTTTCCTGGATGTCCTGTTCGAGGTAGCCGGGGAGCTCGAGCGCTTCAAACGGACACGCCCCGATGCAGATCCCGCACTCGACGCACCTGGACTCGAGCACGATCGCCAGGAGCTTACGGGCCTGGGCCGCCTTCGTGACGCCGGGGTGCGGGGTCGGCACCATGACGATCGCGTTGTACGGGCAGTCGAAGTAACACAGCTCGCACCCCGTGCAGTTGGCGTCGATCACCTGGGCGACCCCAGGGTCCCGGATCCCCATCTCGGCCGGCGTCTCGGGAAGCTGGTACGGGATGTAGAGCCCGTACACGACGATCACGACGGCCAGGAGCACCAGGACGGCGGGCGTGAGATAGTTGAGGCTCACGTACGGAATCAGGAAGAACCAGTCGACCGCGAGGAACCTCGGAGGCGCGCCCGTGGAGGCGAGGGCCTGGCTCACCGCGGGAATGAGGGCGGCGGCGAGAAACACCGCCCCGAGCGAGAACAGCGTCCACACCGCGGGCGGCCAGACCTTCGGATGGCGGATCCGGACGTAGTGCCACCACAGGAACACGTAGAGCGCGGTCGCAGGGCCGACGTGCAGGAACAGCATCCGCGGGAGGAGGAGGCCGGTCGTGCCGGCGCCGCCAAACAGGAGGAACTGGAAGGCCCCGCCGACGACCGGAATCGCGGCCAGCGTGTGCCCCGTCATCGCCACGAGGAGCTGGCTGCGCTGGTCCCACACCAGCACGTACCCGGTGACCCCGATGAAGCCCGAAAAGAGGAGCAGCATCATGCCGCTGATCCAGGGCTCGTCCCGGCTGAACCGGAACCGTTCCGTGAACCAGTTGCGGAAGAAGTGCAGCAGGATGACGATGATGAAACCGTCGGACGCGTAGCGGTGGATCCCCCGGATGATCTGCCCGTAGGGCACGGCGTTCGCGACGAACGGCGGCGCGCCGGTGATGTACTGGATGGAGGTGTACGCCTCGTTAAACGACGGCACGTAATAGAGGAAGAGGAAGATGCCCGACAGCACGAGGATGGTCAGGAAGAGGTTGGACAACCCGCCGGTGTAGTAGAGGGGGTTGAAGTCCGGCGGGTAGATCCGGTTGATCCAGACATCAAGACCGAGCGTCCAGCGAAGGAGCCGGTCGAGGAGACGCTTATACACCGGTGAATCCTCCCTTGCGCATCAGGAGGAGGATGAACGAATAGGCGATCAGCACGGCCCCGATGAACCCCCCGGTCCACAGCCGATGGTTCGTCAGTTCGCCCCACACCATCCCGATCACGAAGAGCAGGCTGGCGAGCGCCAGGATCGCGATCCAGATACCGTACGGTCCGGCGTCGTCCTCCACCGCCTACCCCCTCCCCCTCCCTGAGTGATGGAGGGACACGCCCCTGCCCGGCAGGACCACGGGCCGGCGGGCCTCCGGGTCGACCCTCCCGCGTCGGCCGATGATCCACTCGTAGAGCCCGATCGGGCGGCGCACCCGCCCGGCCGCGCGGTCGACCTCGTAGAGCAGGAAGCCCAGCCAGAGCCCGGTCCCGAGCAGGCCGAGCCCCAGCAGGACCACCTGCGCGACGTGCCCCAGCCCGCCCGCGGCGCGCCATGCCCGCCACGCGGCCAGGAACTCGCTCAGCCCCAGGGTGGCTGCGCCGAGCAGTGCGTAGAAGAGCGCTTTCCGCGACGACATGCTAGGTGGTGGCGGCCGCCCCTCCCCTGCCCCCCTGTCCGGGGGGCAGGCGGGGCGCAGGCGGGGCCTTGGCGGTCGCAGCCCGCATCTGCGCCTTCCGGCGCCGGTGGGCGATCTCCCAGAGAAAGGCCAGCGTCATCACCACGATCGTGATCGCCATGATGATCGGCGGGTCCCGGCCGATGACGGCGATGTTCAGCATGATGAGGGCCGTGAACCCGATCCAGTAGACGAGGGCGAGCACCCCCACCGTGAAGAAAAAGGGCCGCTCCAGCGGACGGGTCTCTTTGGTCCGGTCGAGGAACGGCACGACCATCCCGTACCCGATCAACAGCGCCGGCGCGATCCCCGCCCACAAGGGGGGCATGTACTTCACCACCTGATACAGGGCCAGGAAGTACCAGTCGGACAGGATCGGCAGCGGGGTCCGGTTGGGGTTCGCCCACCGCCCCATATCCGTCAGGCGCACGAAGCTCAGGTATCCGAGGAAGACCACCACCAGGGCGATCACAAACGGGGACAGGTTGAGGCGGCGGCGGCGCGTCCGGTAGAAGAACACCTCCGCGAGGATCAGGCCCAGCACCGAGATCCCGAAGTGGATCGCGTAGAACCGGGTGATCGTGGCCTGCCCGACCGCCGGGCCCCCGAGGAAGATGTACGCGATCGCGCGGCCCAGTCCCAGGTTCCCGAACCCGGGGATCTCGTCGTAGTAGGTCGGCACGGTCAGCACGGTCTTGGCCGCCCAGAACGCCCGCTGGTTCCAGATCAGGAGATACCCGGTGATCCCGGAGATCATCCCCAGCACGAGCGAGGCAAACAGGATCATCCAGGACAGTTCCCCCGGCTTCTTGTACTCCCCGGCAAAGTACATCCGGTAGATGCGCAGGGTGATGCAGGTGATGAGCATGTCCGCCCCATACTTGTGCATGCCCCGCGCGAGCCAGCCCAACGGGATGTCGTAGGTGATGTGCTCGATCGACCGGTACGCTCCGGTCGTGGTCGGGACGTACCACACCATCAGGAAGATGCCGGAGACGATGACCACGATCCACGACAGCCAGATCAGCCCCCCGAGCGTGTAGAGCGGGTTGTCCAGCCGGGACGTCTTCGTCTCATCGAACAGATCCAGGTGCTGCTTGCGGTCCTGGAGCCACTCTTTGAGGTTGTCGAGGATCGCGCTCACCTAGGCGATCGCCCCCAGTTCCGCCCCGACCACGACGATGTCCTCGCCGCGGATCTCGAACTGGAAGTACCGGGCGCCCCGAGGGGCGGGCCCGGAGATGCGGTTCCCCGGGTCGCCCGGATACGATGGATCGTAGATGCTGAGGTGACACGGACACCCCATGAGCGCGTGTTTCTCGGCCTCGGGGGGGGTATACCCTCCGTACCCGCTCTGCACCTCGCGCCAGTCGGGAATGTAGTTGAAGATGCACCCGAGGTGCGGGCAGATCCGCTGGAAGAGCGCGATGTCCGTCTCCTCCTTGTACCCGGTATACCCCTGGAGGTTCTCGAACTTCACCTTGTGCGGGAGCCTGACGGCCACCCCGGGAATGTTGGTGGCCTTGTACCCCGTCGGGTCGTACTGGACGAACTTCTGCACGTAGGTGAAGTAGAAGAAATCCCATGGCTTGGCGAGCGCCGTGGTCTTCCCGACCACCTGGTCGCCGCCCTTGGGGATGTCCGGCGCAACCGTGAAGATCTGCCACGGGCCGTCGTTCGGCTTCAGGTACCGGAACAGCGGCGACAGCACCGCGACGAGTCCCCCGAGCACGGGGATCGCCGTCAGGACCTTCAACACTTTGCGCCGGCCGAGCGTCACGGTACCCCCTTCCTGTCAGACACAGGGCAGTTCGCTACGGGTTGGTCCCCGTCCCTCTTCACCGCGACCCTCTTACTTGATCGGCGGGTGCGCATAGAAGAACGTGTAGATGTAGTCCACCAGCCCATCGATCTCCGCCTGGGTCAGCTTGCCCCGGTACGATGGCATCAGAACGTGCCCGTCGAGGACGACGTTGGTGAGCTCGCTCGGGTTGTGCTGCACGATGTAGTTGATGTCGGTGAAGATGCCCGGCCCCTCCCCGCGCGCCCAGGACCACAGGGACGCGGCCATCTCCGGCCCCCGAGGACCCTTCCCATCCCCGCTCACCCCGTGGCACTCCGCGCACTGGCCCTCGTACAGTTGTTTGGCCGCGCTGAGCTCTTCGGGCGTGGTCCGGAACGTCATCTCATAGGCGTTCGCGTCCCAGCGCTCCTTGTTGGTCAACGTCTGCGCCTTGTTGGCGCCGAAGGAGGCCTCGGGACCGAACGCCGGCATCGCCGTGTGGGGCCGCCCCTGGGTCACGGTCTCGTACAGGATCGCGGGGGTGATCACATTTTCCAGGTCCCGGTTGTGGAAGTTGATGGGCTTGCTGGGAAGCGGCGGCCGCTGGAGCTCGACGTGAAAGAAGCTGAGAAACGCGGTGAGGACGTCGACGTCCGGCGCCTTGAGCGTGGGCGCCATCGGGCCGTTCCCGTCGCCGCTCGCGCCGTGGCAGACCGCGCAGTTGGCGTCGAAGACCTGCTTGCCCTGGATGGCGTCCGGGACGATCGGCCGCCAGTCTTCGTCGATGACGAGCGGGATCAACACCTCCTCCGCGGGGGGGAGGCGACGGTCCACCTTGGCCCGCGAAACGTCGACGGCGGGCTGGCAGCCGGCGAGGGCCAGCGCCCCGACGAGCGCCATCAGAATTCGAGGGCGAAGGGGTGGAGCTGCTACGGGAACGCCGCGAGGTGCGCGCCTTGGACCGGGCACGGGCCATGGTGTTTCCACGGGGACGCTCAGGTCTCCTCCAGCGACGGCCTGCGCCCCGCGGCATCGAGCCGCGGGCGATCGCTCCCTACAGAGCTGGGTGTCGTTGTCGCCGCAGCGCCCCGACGAGTCCCACGCAGAGGATCAGGCCCAGGCCCGCCGCGACCGTCCCCGGCCAGGGATCACGCCCCAGCGGGATCCCGCGAAGCCGGAGCACCACCTCCCCGCCCGGGGAGATCGGGCCGCCCCCGAAGCGCCGATACCGTCCGCTCGGTCCCGCGACCGGGCCCTCGGCCCGGAGCCCGTCTGCGGCCGCGCCGACCCCGGCATCGGCGACGAGCACCTCGACATCCTCCGCCCCATACGGGAGCGACCACGACAGCGCCAGATGGGACTCCCGAGCGTCGAGCGTGTAGGCGTAGGCGACCTGCGCGCTTCCCGGCCGCAGCGGAAAGGCATCCGTGATCCGGCCTCGGCCGATGTGGGGATCCCGCCATCCGGCGAGGGGACTCACCGACCCGGCTCCAGGCGGGAGTGGAAACGCCAGCGGGTCCTCGGGGGAAATCAGGACCGCGCGGTCCGTGGGATTCTCGAACCGTTGGATCGCGCTCACCCGGATCGCTCCTCTGGCGATGTCCACGACGGCAAACGCCACGGTGGCCCGGATCACCGACCGATCCGTGGACGGCTCATAGACCACCAAGTCGACCGTGCGGGCCGGAGCAGCGTCGGCGAGCACGATCCGGTCGCTGGCGTACGGGACCCCCCGGTAGTCGGTGTTGAGGACGAACACGCGGATCCCCCCGACCGGCAGCCCGCTCCACCGGACCACCCCGCCGGCGTCGGACACCGCCCCCCGCTCGGAGGACGCGCCCCGCTCGATCATCGTGAGGCGCACCACCTGTCCGGCGACCGCGTGCAGCGGTGCGGTGCGGTCGATCACCCGTCCCTCGATCCGGCCGCCCGGCGGCGCGGCGGGGTGCACGGGCATCGCAACGGCGAGCGCCGCGGCGAGCGACAGCGCCCTCACGAATCGGACTCCCGGGCCGCGTGTCCACGCCGCGATGCACTCGGGTCGGCCGGCCGCCGCAGCGGAGCGAGCACCCAGGCGGCGATCGCCACGGCAAGGATCACCATGACGGCGTCGGTCATGGTCCCCCGGGGCTCCAGGCGCCGGCGGGCGCCTCGACGAGCACGGGAACCGGGCGCCGTTCGGGGAGCATCGCGAGCACCGCCCCGAACGAGAGCACGAGGCCGCCGGCCCAGATCCACATCACGAGCGGGTTCACGAGGAGGCGGAGGGTCGCGTCGCCTCCGGCGGTCCACCCCGTCAGGACCACGTAGAGGTCGTCCCGCGGCGTGCTCCGAAGGGCGACTTCGGTGGTCGCCTCCGAGTCCGCGAGATACAGGTTCTTCCGCGCTTCGAGCGGCCCGAGATCCCTCGTCCCGGCGAACGCCCGCAGCCGGGCGGACACGACCAGCGCGCCCTCCCGGGTCGCCTGCTCGAGACCGTCGAACCGCACCCGGTAGCCGGCGATCTGCACGGCGTCCCCCGGCCGGACGGTCGCCACCCGCTGGGTGCTGAACACCTGGGACCCGGTGACGCCGGCGACCACTAAGAGAATGCCGAGGTGCACGACGTACCCGCCGTACCGGCGCCGGTTGTGCAGCACGAGGCCGGCGAGTGAGGGGAGGATCCCCTCGGCGTGGTGGGCCCGGCGCACGCGGATTCCCCTGGCAAACTCGAGCGCAACCGTGCCGCCGACGAAGCCGCAGAGCGCAAACGCCAGCACCGCCCCGGGGGGACGCATTCCGGCCGCGGTCAGCGCCAACCCGACGACCACACCGGCCGCCCCGGGGGTGAGGAAGCTCGTCCGGAGACTCTCCGCCGACGCGCGCCGCCACGCGATCAGCGGGCCGATCCCCATCAGCAGCAGGAGGCCGAGCGCGAGCGGGGTGACGATGTGGTCGAAGAACGGCGGGCCGACGTTCATCCGCCGCCCGGTCAGGGCCTCCGAGAGCACCGGGAACACGGTGCCCAGGAACACCGCAAAGGCGATGGTGAGGAGGACGACGTTGTTGAACAGGAACGCGCTCTCCCGAGAGAGCGCCGAGTCGAGGACGTTGGGGCTGCGCAACGCCTCCCAGCGCGACGCCACGAGCCCGAACGCCGCGAGCATCGCGATCGCGAGAAACGCCAGGAAGTAGCCCCCGAGCGGCGATTGGGTGAACGAGTGGATGCTGCTCAGCACGCCGCTGCGCGTGAGAAACGTGCCGAAGATCGACAACCCAAACGCCAGCACGACGAGGACCACCGTCCACTGCCGCAGCATCGCGCGCCGCTCCTGGATCATCACCGAGTGGAGGAACGCGGTGGCCACCAGCCACGGCATCAGCGCCGCGTTCTCCACCGGGTCCCAGGCCCAGTACCCGCCCCACCCCAGCACGACGTAGGACCACTTCGCGCCGAACCCCAACCCCAGGCTCAGGCAGTACCACGCCCAGAGCATCCACCGCCGCGCGAGGAGCACGCCGGCCTCCTCCGCCGCGCCCGACCAGAGCGCCGCCATTACGATCGCAAAGGGGACGGTGAGCCCGACAAACCCGAGATACAGCGCGGGGGGGTGGATCGCCATCCAGGGGTTGAGCAGGAGGGGGTTCATCCCCCGGCCGTCCTGGGGCGGGAACGGGACGGTGACGAACGGCGAGGCCACCGAGGTCAGGAGGACCAAGAAGAAACCGGCGACGGCGGCGCACACCGCCGCCACCCCGGCCAGGAGCTGGGGCCGCTCCCGCGCGACAGACCGGAGCGCGGCGAGCGAGTACGCTGACAGCACGACCGCCCAGAGGAGCAGCGATCCCTCCATCCCCCCCCAGAACGCCGTCACCGTGTAGAGCAGCGCCTGCGCGTCGCGCGTGTGACCCGCGACGTAGGCGAACGAATAGTCGCGGCGAAGGAGCGCGGCCACGAGCACGCCACCCGCGAGGGCCTCGAGCGCGGCCACCCCCCACAGCGCCCGCACCGCGCTCCGGACGATCTCCCACCGCTGCGCCCGTCCGCCGAGGGCGGCGGCCGCGACGGCGTACAGCGCCAGCGCGAGCGCGCCGAGGAGGCCGAACCGGCCGAGATCAGCCATCGTCCGCTACCGCGCTCCCGGCTGATCCGCGGGGAGATACTTGGTCGGGCACTTGGCCAGCAGCGTCGTGGCGGCGAACGTCCCGTCGGGCGCCAGCGCGCCCTCCACGACGACCTGCCGGCCGGCGGCGAAGATGTCGGGCACGACCCCGCTGTACCGGACCGGAACGGACTCCGTTCCGTCGGTCACCGCGAACCGCAGATGCCGGTGGGAGGCGTCCCAGGCCACCGAGCCGGGGGCGACCGTCCCGCCGAGCCGCACCCGGGCCCGGGCGGCCGCTCCGGTGGCCTGCCGGAGTTCGCCCACCGTCACCCAGTACGCCGCCCCCTGCTGGATCCCGCCGTAGACGAGGTAGGCCAGCGCGAGGACGAAGACCAGCACCCCCAGGGCGAACGCGATCGGGCGCCGGGGGGAGGTCACGGATGCCCCGCGCGGGACCGCCCGCCTGCCGCGCCGCTCCGCCCGTCCGATCGATCGCGCAACGCCGCGACCTCGTGCTCGAGGGCCCGGCTGCGCCGGACCAATCCGTAGAGGTAGAGGAAGATCCCGACCCACACCACGGCGGATGCCCAGAACAAGTAGGTCATCGGGGTGAGAGGCGCACCGGCCTAGTCGCCCTCGCCGGCCAGCGCCGCCACTTCGGCCTCGAGCACCCCGAGCCGGAGCCGCGATCGGAACAACGCACAATAGAACAGGCTCCAGGCCACGAGCCCCGCGCCGAGCGCCCACGCCATCGGCGGAGCGAGGCCGATGCTGCGCGAGGTGAAGATCACCGGGGAGAGGGCGCGGAGGTAGCGCGCGGAGAGCCAGACGAGCGGGACATCCACGAACCCGACGATCGCGAAGACCGCGGCGAACCGCGCGCGGCGCGGGTCGTCGCCGGCCGCGCTCCGCAGTACCAGGTATCCGACGTAGATCAACCAGAGGATCAGGTACGTGACGAGCTGCGGGTCCCACGTCCACCACGTTCCCCAGACCGGGCGGGCCCAGAGGGAGCCGGTCACGATGACCAGGGTGCTGAACAGCACGCCGATCTCCGCCGCCGCGGCGCCCACCGCGTCCCACTCCCGGCGGCCGATCCTGAGGTACTGGATCCCCGCCCAGCAGGCGTGCCCAAACGCCACGAACCCGATCCACGCGAGCGGCAGGTGCACGTAGAAGATGCGCTGGACGTCGCCCATGACCAGCTCGGTGGGGGCGAACACGAAGGCGCCGTAAAGGGCGAGGAGCATCGCGACGCACGATCCTGATGCGAGGGCGACGTCGGCGGACCGAATCACCTAATCCTCCACCACGTAGGCAAAGAGCCACACGCCGAGCATCACGAAGATGATATCAACCGCCCCGAGCAGTTTCAACGAACGCAGGAGTTCCGGCAACCCGCGCTCCTCGAGGACCGCGTTGACGCCGGCGAGGGACAGGATGATCACCGGCACCACCACCGGCAAGAGCAGGATCGGCAGCAGCACCTCCCGCAGGCGCGTCTCGGCCGCGATCGCCCCCAGCAGCGTCCCCGCCGCGGTGAATCCGACCGCACCCAGGGCGAGCGGCAGGGCGAGACCCGCCCAGTGCCGGGCGAAGGCTCCGGTGAACAGCACGGCGGCCGCGCCGGCCACCACGAGCTGCAGCACCAGCACCATCGCCAGGTTGGCGCCGCACTTGCCGAGGTAGAGGATGTGGCGGCCGACCGGGGTCATCAGGAGGCCCCGCAGGGCTTGGCCCTCCTGCTCGAGGGCATGCGCGCGGGCGAGCCCGAGGGTCGCCGCGAACGACACCGTCACCCACACCGCGGCCGGCGCGGCGGCGGCCACCAGATGCGCGGACGGGCCCAGCGCGAGGCTGAAGATGACGAGGGCGAGGAACGCCACGAGGCTCATCGCGGTCACGATCTCTCGTGTCCGGGCCTCGATGACGAGATCCTTCCAGATGAGGGCGAGGAGCGCCCTCATCGACCCGCTCCCTCGGCGGCGCCCGTGTACCACGCCCTGAGCGTCTCGACGGTCTCTCCTCTCAACGGACGCGGGGGAGGCAGGCGACCGGTGACGAGCACCGCGGCCTGGTCGGCGACGCCGATCGCCTCGGAGGGGCTGTGGGTCGTCAGGATGACGGCGCCGTCATTCCGGCAGAACTCGCGGAGGATCCGGCGCAAGTCGTCGGCGCCCCGCGGGTCGAGGCCGGTGAACGGCTCGTCGAGCAGCAGGACCGCGGGGCTGTGCAGGAGGGCGCGGGCGAGCGCCGCGCGCTGCTGCACCCCCCGCGACAGGCGGCGGACCGGGATCGTGGGACGGTCGATCCCCAGGAGGTCGCAGATACGCCCCGCCCGCCCGTGTCCGTCGCGGAGACCGTAGAGCGCGGCGAGGAGCCGCAGGTTCTCGATCACGCTGAGCCCTCCGTACAACATCGGCTCGTGGCCGACCAGGCCGATCCTGCCCCGGGCGGCCGGGCTCGCGAAGGGATCTTCCCCGAAGATCCGCACCCGGCCCCGGCCGGGGCGCAGCGCCGCCCCGAGGATCTGGAGCAACGTCGACTTGCCCGAGCCGTTGGGGCCGAGGATCGCGAGACACGTTCCGGGCGGCGCGGCCAGGCTCACCCCGCGCAGGACGCGCTGGCGTCCGTGGCTCCGCCAGAGGTCTTCCGCGAACACCGCGTCTTGGGAAGCCGCCACGTCAGGCCGGCCGGAGCGCCACCAACGCGCCGACCTGGGCCGGATCGAAGAGGAAGAAGGG
>VBAO01000141.1:2729-9143 GCA_005883865.1 Candidatus Segetimicrobium genomatis | reverse complement strand
GGCCCCGGGTCCGACCTGGATGAGGAGCATGAGAAGCCCCACGAGCATCGCGACGGCGGACGCCAGCACCCCGTAGCGCAGAAGCGCGGCGACGACCGGGCGGAGGCCGGCCTCGTCAGGGTCTCCCCCGGGCGCCCGAGGCTCTCCCCGACGATCCCTCACCGCACGCTGAGCCCCCTCAGGATCATGCTGGCCGCCACGATCGCCAGGACGGGAATGAAGAGCTTGCGGATCGTGGTGTTCCGCATGTGCTCCATCATCCGCGTGCCGGCCCGGGCGCCGGCCAGCACCCCCAGCGCGATGGGGGCCGCGATGGCCGGGTGAATGTCCCCGCGGGAAAAGTACACCCCGGCGCTGGCCGCCGCCGTGACCCCCACCATGAAGTTGCTGGTGGATGTCGAGACCTTCATCGGCAGCCGCATCCCCACATCCATCGCGAGCACCTTGAACAGGCCGCTGCCGATCCCCAGGAGGCCGGAGGAGATCCCGGCGACGATCATCATCGCCGCGGCGGGAATCACCCCCGTCGCGGTGTAGGGGACCCGCCGGCCGAGGGCCTGGTCGTAGTACTCGCCGCTGAATCCGAGCCGGCGCGCGAGCGGATCATAGGGGACCTCGCCGGGCAGCTCGATCTTCAAACGGCCGAGGAGGGCGATCGCGGAGTAGGCGAGGAGCAACCCGAAGATCACGTACAGCCAGCGGGGGGAGACCCGCCCGGCGATCACGGCGCCCAGGAGCGCGCCGAGCGTGGTCACCACTTCCAGCGCGATCCCGATCCTGAGGTTGGTGAGCCGGTCTCGAATATACGCCGACGCGCTGGCGCCGCTGGTCGCGATCACCGCGACGATGCTGGCGCCGATGGCGAACCGGATTGGGATGCCGAGCAGCAGCGTCAGCACCGGGACGATGATGATGCCCCCACCCAATCCGAGGATCGCCCCTCCGATTCCCGCCACCACGGAGACGAGAAAGACCGCAAAGAACACTGGGTTCTCCCGCGCGCCCCACGACAGATACGGGGAAGCGGATTCTATGCGCGCGCGGGCTCTCCTCTGGCGCGCCGAGAGAGACGCCGCGGACGCCCATCGCTGAAGGAGCGATGGGCAGGCCGGAGAAGAAGCGGGCATGATGACGCGGGCGCGGCGCGCGGCCGGGCATGCCGCCCTGGGCGCCGAACGCGACGAGGTCCGGGAGCCCGGCTTCTGGGCGAAGGACGCGCCCGCCGTCCCGGCGTGCCCCAGGATCGAGACCGACCTCCGCGTCGATGTGGCGATCATCGGGGGCGGCTTCACCGGCCTCGCATGCGGCTACTACCTCAGGCGCCATGCGCCCGGCCTCCGGGTGGCCGTCGTCGAGGCGCACCGGCCGGGGTCCGGGGCCAGCTCGCGGAACTCCGGCCTCTTCGGCGCGTACTATGCCGGCTGGCGCCGGCACATGCTCATCGACGCGGAACTGGCGCGCCGGTTCCGAGACCTGGGCCGCCGCGGGTACGACCGCCTGATGGCGTTCCTCGCCGAGGAAGCGATCGACTGCGACGTCCTACCCGGCGACACGCTGCTGCTGGCGGATGCGGGCCAGGCCTCCGCGCTCAGGGCGCAGGGCGAGGGGTGGCGGGCGCTCGGGGTCGCGGCCGAATGGCTGGATGGGGCGGCCCTTGCGGAGCAGATCCGGACCGAGTTCTACGCCGGCGCGTGCGGGCTCCGCACCCGGTGGCGCCTGCATCCGGGAAAGCTGATGTCGGGGTTGGCCGCCGCCGCGCTCCGGGCCGGGGTGCCGATTTACGAGCGGAGCCCGGTCGTGGATGTGGACTCCACGCGGCCGGCGCGCCTCACCACTCGGCGCGGGACGGTGACGGCGGATCGAGTCGTCCTCGCCACAAACGCCTATACCCCGCGCCTGGGGTTCGGCCGGGGCTCCGTGATTCCCGTTCACCACGCGGTGCTCCTCAGCCGGCCGCTCGACGAGGCTGAGGTCGCCGCGTACGGGCTCGCCGCCTGGCCAGCCCGGCTCGAGGTGGGGGTCAGGACGCACACGATGCGGCTCTCGAAGGATGGCCGGGTCACGATGCGGGAGACCCTCGGCTATGCGGCCCGGAACTCGAGCGTCTGGCCCGACCTCGACAACGCGTACGAGCAGTCCCGGGCCGCCTACATCGTCCGGTACCCGTGGGTGCGGGGCCTCGCGATCGAGGATCGCTGGCACTGCATCTCGGCCCATACGGAGAACGGACACGTCGTGTTCGGACCGCTGGGAGCGGATCACATCTTTGCGAGCGTCGGCTACAACGGGAGCGGGGTCGTGGCGGGGCATTACCACGGCTACCTGCTCGCCCGGCACCTCGCCGGCGACACCCCCGACGACTACCGGTTCCTGTGCGACCTCCCGCGGCCTCGGCCGCTCCGCACGGAGCGTGAGCGTCGCGCCTACATCGAGCAGGGCGTCGGCGTGTAGGCGCGCCCGCCACCAGTCCCGGTGGTGCCCCCAGCGAGATTCGAACTCGCGTTACCGGCTTGAAGGGCCGATGTCCTAGACCAGGCTAGACGATGGGGGCGCGGTTCCTTCCGGCTCCCACACTACCATACCCCGGACGTTCCGCAAAGAGGGCGTTACGCGATGGTGGGGTCGCGCGCGGGCCGCCGTCCGAACACTTCGAGGATTGCGCGATGGTCCTCGCGCAATCCCTCAGGCCAGATCCCCGGCTCCAGGAATCGAACCTCGGCCACTTCGGCGCTCGGGCGGAAGGCGCCGCCGATCAGCCGCGCGTCGTAGATCACGGTCATGTGCATCGGGCTCTCCATCTGCACGGTGAGCGGGGTGAGGACCTCGACCTCGAGCGTCGTTTCCTCGCGGATCTCCCGGACCACGGCCTCCGCGGGGTTTTCGCCGCGCCGCACCCATCCCCCGGGAAGCGCCCAGGGCGCGCGGGTTCGATACGTGTGCCTGGCCACGAGCACGCGTCCGTTTTCGTCGTGGACGACCGCGACAGTTCCGACGATGAAATGGGTATTAAACAACCAGAGGAGCACGCGCTTCCCCCACAGCGGAAGCGCGCGCCAGCACCACGCGACGATCGGGGTCTGCATCACGCCTGGAGGTAGTTCGGCGTGACCCGGGATCGCCCTCCCGTCGACACCCAGGCGGCGAGCGCTGCGGGCACTGGCAGGGGAAGAACGACGGAGGAGCGTATGCCGAAGCGGACGAAACGCGCCCGGCCCGAGCACGCGCTCACGCGCCTACCGTGCGCCCCGATGCGGATTTCGCCGGCCTGGTCCACATGGGCGAGGACGGGAACGAGATCTGGGTAGAGGCCGGCCTCTCCGAGCCGGAGAAGCGGTTCACCATCGTGCACGAGCTCGTGCACGCCCGCCGCCAGCGCGCCGAGGAAGAACTGCGGGACGAGCGTTTGGAAGAGGCGATCGTCGAACTGGAAACGGTGGCGCGGGTCGGCGAGCGGACGCTACGGCGGATGCCGTCGGGGGTGGCGCTGACCCTCCTCCACGACTACGTGACCGGGGGCTGCCGGTTCGACCCCGACACTCGCATGGGACTCAGGGCGATCTACCGACGGATCTGGACGCTCCTCGGGGCCAACCGCGGACGGCAGGCCGCGGCGCGCGTGGCCCGCCTGCGGGGGTCGCGCGTTACCCCGCCCGGGTCGCGCCGGCGGGGGGCCGGTCGAGGGCGAGGGACGTGATCTCCTTCGCCTCGGCGCCGATGTGGAAGCCCTGCGCGAAGTCGACGCCGAACGCCTGAAGGAGCTGCAGGGTCTCGGCATCGCTCACGAACTTCGCGATCGTCTGCTTGCCGAACGCGCGCGCCACCTCCACCATCGCCCGGACCAGTTGCTGGTTGGTGGTGTCGTTGGGGAGATCGCGAATGAAGCTGCCGTCGATTTTGAGGTAATCGACCGGCAGATGCTTCAAGCGGTGGAACGAGGCGAACCCCACCCCGAAATCGTCGAGCCCCACCCGGCAGCCGAGTTGCTTGAGCGCCGCCGCGAACTTCGCCGCCTTGTCGATGTTGGAGATGGCCGACGCCTCGGACATTTCCATGCCCAGGCAGCCGGGGTTGACGGCGCAGGCTTCGAGCTCGCGCTTGATCATCGGCACGATCTCGGGGTCCTCTAAGGTCCTGGCGGAGACGTTGGTGACCAGGGTGAGCGTGCGTCCTTTCTTCTTGTGCGCGCCGAGCAGGCGAATCGCCTGGCGCGCCACCCACCGGTCGATGCCGTGGATCAGCCCGAGTCGCTCGGCCGTATCGAGGAAGACGCCCGGCGGGATGATCTTCCCCCCCTCGCCCAACATCCGGAGCAGGAGCTCGTACTGCGAGATGCGGCGGTCGCGCAGGTCGAGGATCGGCTGGGCGGTCAGCACGAAGAGATCCTCCTCGAGCGCCTGCTGGATCCGCCGTTGCCAGTCGGTGCGGGAGACTGTGGCAGCCTGCCTATCGGGTTTGTAGAGGTTGACCCGGTTCCGGCCGCCTTCCTTCGACTGGTACATCGCCAGGTCGGCGCGGGCGAGCAGATCGGCCGCGGTGACGCCGTGCTCGGGGAAGAGCGCGATGCCGATGCTGGCGGTCACCCCGGTGGTGTGGCCCTTCGCGGCGACCGCGGTATTCTGGAGGGCCTCCAGGATCTTCCCGGCGACCGCCTGCGCCTGATCGGCGTTGGTGTGCGGGAGCAGGACGGCGAACTCGTCGCCGCCCAACCGCGCGAGGACGTCGGTCTCCCGCAGCCGCTCCCGGAGCAGCTTGGCGACCCGGACGAGGAGCTGGTCCCCGGCGAGATGGCCGAGGCTGTCGTTGATCTGCTTGAACTGGTCCAGGTCGAGGAACATCAATGCGCCGTGGACCCCGTACCTGCGGGACTCGGCGAGCGACAGGTTCAGCTCTTCCTCGAGGCGCCGCCGGTTGTTCAGGTCCGTCAGCGGATCCTGGGTGGCCTGCCGCACCAGGGTCGTCTCGAGCCGCTTCTGCTCGCTGATGTCGCGGGCGATGATGGAGAAGAACTCGATCTCGTCGTCCGGCCCCTTATGCGCGATCATGACCATCGAGACGGGGACTTCGCGGCCGTCGCGGTTGACCAGGATCGTCTCCCCGCTCCATCCACCGTCGCGAACAGCGGCCGGGATGACCTCGTTGACGATGAATCCCCGGCTCTCCCCAGGGTACAGATCGGGCAGGGCGATCCCGGAGACGTCCTCGTCCATGCCCATCCCCAGCATCAGCCGGCCGGCCCGGTTGACGAAGAACCCCCGCCCCGGGATGTTGGTGATGATCACGCAGTCGGTGGTCGTTTCGATGATCTCGGTCAGTTGCGCCCGCGCCGCCTCGGCCCTCCTGCGCTCGGTCACATCGGCGATCACGGCGATGAGTCCGCCGACCGCCCCATCGCCGCCGAGGATCGGACCCACAGAGACCATGACCTCGAGCGGGGTGCCGTCCTTCTTCGCCACCTGCGTGACGACGTCGGTGGACGCCTCGCCATGGAGCGCCCGGTCGAGTAGCTTGAAGATCTCTTCCCGGGGACTCTGGGCCAGGATGGGGTCGGGCTGTCCGAAGACCTCGGCCGCGGTCCAGCCGAAGATCCGCTCCGCGGTGGGGTTCCAGCTGCGGACGAATCCGCTGGGGTCGAGCGCGATCACCGCGAGCGGCGAGGCGTGGACGAGCGCCTGCAGCTGCTGGTTGGTTTCCTTGAGCGTCATCTCCGCTTTGTGGCGGTCGACCGCGGCGGCCAGCACGCTCGACACGGCCAGGAGAAAGCCGACCTCCTCCACGACGAACACGCGCCGGGCGAGCGACCCCACGGCCAGGACCCCGAGCGGCGCCTCCCGACCCGGGATCGGCACGGTCATCCCGCTGACCACCAGGTTGGCGTCGTGGAAGGGGGCGGTCTTGAATCGCGTTTCTTTGCGGTAGTCCTCGACGACCACCGGCTGACCGGAGGTGATGGTGTGCCCGGCCTGCGAGGCGGGATCGCCGGAGATCGCAGTGGACTTGCGGGGGGCGCCCTTGCGGGCGACCCCGGCGGACACGCGGAGGTCCTGGGTTCCCGGGATCCGTTCCAGGATGCTGCAGTACGGGACCTTGAGGGCCTCGGCGATAGCGGCGACGGCCTCGTTCATCAGCGAGGACGCATCGGTGCCCGAGAGCGCGTGCTGGCTCAGGGTGGCCACGACGGCCTGTTGATGTGCGCTTTCCCCGGCCTGTTCGGGTGCCGGGGGCCCCATAGGCGCGGTGCTCACAATGGGTGGTCCCTGCCGATCCTGGACCCGGCTCCTTTCCCTTCCCCTCAGGGGGCTCAACCATTTATTGCCCCTGGGGGAGCCGGTTCCGGACCTGGGATTTCGCCCATGCGGACGGCCGGCAGAGACCCCGGGCCGGCAGGGCGAAGGCGGGCGGGTGGGGCGCGGCGGC
>VBAO01000141.1:0-2717 GCA_005883865.1 Candidatus Segetimicrobium genomatis | reverse complement strand
CACTCTTATCCTCCGACCGAGAGCGCGTTATCGTTTAGATTGCCTTCCGGGCGCGGGACACGGTGGCTGGCGTGCGCTCCTGCAACCGGTAGCCCTGCGGGGCCGCTCGCGATTGTAGAAAGCGCAGGTAGGTTTGCAGAGCCCGCTCCCACGCAGATAAGATCCAGACCAATCTCGCGCGGAGCAAAATCCGTCAATTGATCTCGCCGGCTTGGATTTCGGCGCTATGATCTGCAGGAGACGAAGTCTGCGATGCTGTCAGTGCGCCATAAACCTGTGTCTGTCACACTGCGGGCCGCCCATCTCAAAATGCCGGGAGTGAAGAGGTAGGTCGGAAAAACACAGGTCTTTGGAAGGTTGAAAGATGGTACACAGATTAATTGTGGTTCCGGAGGACGACCAAGTGTTTATACTGTGACGGTCATCCTTGCTCGATTGATGCTACACATTGGGTTGGATGGGGGAAATGGGAGGCGCATTTTGGAGCAGGGATCCCGATCGCCGAGTGGATGAATAATTCTTGTGCACTTAAGAGACCCTTTTGTCCCGGCTTCCACATCAGTGGGCTCTCGTGCACGAACGCGATCACAGGAACGTTCTCTTGCACGATGGCCGTCACGTACATGCCGGCCTTGTCCGAGGGCTGGTGTCAGCTCAATTTTGCGGAGGGCGCAGTCCAAAAACTGGATATCCCCTGTCCGACTGATATCAAGTTTGCTCCGTGATCAGGAGCGCTTGTTCGGAGGAAACCGGGTTTGAGCTCATCGTGTGATTCTTCGCCGAAAAGCTTGATCACTACTGGATAGGGCTACGGGCCGTCCCTGCCGTTGGAATGCCCTACGACCTTACCGAACCACCGGAGGGGAAACTGATCCGATGTGCCGTCGCATGCACACTTAATAGACGGAGTACCTGACGAGCCGGACGAAGACGACCTCGATGCCAAGACCCATGGACTCCCCGGGATGAATGTCAAATGGAACTACGCCCTCCATTGCAAGGGCCAATGCCACGAGTGCCACATTCGCGCAGCAATGTGCGCGCCGCGAAGGCCGTAACGTGGCCACGAGTTAACACTACGTCCGGACAGGACAATCTAGGCCGGGGGAGTCTCTTTGGGGGGCTCGGGTCCCTGACCCGGGGCCGGGCCGGGGGCGAACTCCCGGAACCGGCGCGCGAGCTCCGCGAGCCGCCGGGCGACGCGGCCGTTGACCGAATCGTCCGGGTAGCGCCCGTCGGGATCGCTCCGGCCGGCCGGGGTCCCGGTGAGGATCTCGATTCCTTCGTCCACGGTCCGGACCGTCCATACGTGGAAGCGCCCTTCACCGACCGCGGCCACGACCTCCTCGCGGAGCATTAGGTCGCGGGCGTTCTGGTGTGGGATGACGACCCCCTGCCGCCCCGTCAACCCCTTGATCTTGCACGTGTAAAAGAAGCCCTCGACTTTCTCGTTGACGCCCCCGATGGGCTGGATCTCCCCCATCTGGTTGACCGAGCCGGTGACCGCGATCCCCTGGTCGATGGGGAGTCCCGAGAGCTCGCTCAGGAGCGCGTACAGCTCCGTCGAGCTGGCGCTGTCGCCGTCCACGTCGGAATAGAGTTGCTCGAAGGTGAGCGACGCCGAGAGGCTGAGCGGGTGCTGCTGGGCGAACCGGCTGGCCAGGAGCGAGGAGAGCACGAACACGCCCTTGCTGTGGATCCGCCCCGACATCTGGGTCTCGCGCTCGATGTTCACCACCCCGCGGCCGCCCACGAACGCGCGGGCCGTGATCCGGCTCGGATGCCCGAAGGTGTAGTCCCCCAGTTGCAGAACCGACAGGCCGTTGATCTGCCCGGTCACGGCTCCCTGGGTGTCGACGAGGATCACGCCTTTCGCGACCAACTCCCGGATCTTCTCCTCGAGCAGGTTGCTGCGGTAGGCCTTCTCCTCGACCGCCCGGCGCACGTGCTCGCGGGACACCAGCTCGCTCCGCATCTCGCGGGCCCAGGCCGCGGCCTCGTAGATGATCTCGACCACCTCGTTGAAGCGGGTGCTGAGCTTGTCCTGGCTGCTAGCCAGCCGCGCGCTGTGCTCGAGCACGGCCGCGACCCCGGCGGCGTCGAAGTGGCACGACCCCGTGCGGTGGCAGATGGCCGCGATCGCCCGGGCGTAGGCGCGCTGGACGTCGGGCGTGCGGTCGATCACGACGTCGAAGTCGGCCCGGATCTTGAACAACTTCTCGAACTCTTCGTCGAATCCGTAGAGGAGGTGATAGACCTCCGGGGTGCCGATGAGGACGACCTTGACGTCGAGCGGGATCGGATCCGGCCGCAGCGTGGCCGCCGGCAGCAGCCCCGCCGCTTCCCCCAGGGGCTCGACCCGGATCTCCCGGCTCCGGAGGGCCCGTTTGAGCCCCTCGTAGGCGAAGGGGCTCGTGAGGACGTCCCGCGCCTGGAGGACGAGGTACCCGCCGTTGGCCCGGTGGAGCGCGCCCGGCTTGAGCATCGTGAAATCGGTGACGAGCGCCCCGAACTCGGCACGGTACTCCGCCTTGCCGACGAGGTTGTAGTAGGTCGGGTTCGTCTCGGTGATCACGGGGGCGCCGCGGGTCTCCCGGTGGTCCACGAGCAGGTTGACCTGGTAGCGGGCGTATGGGTCCCGCCGGGGGAACGGCAGCTCGGGGCGCGCCTGCTCGCCCGCCTCCTCGTCGCCCGCCGCGCGCAGCTCGGCCAGGTGG
>VBAO01000140.1 GCA_005883865.1 Candidatus Segetimicrobium genomatis | reverse complement strand
GGTGCGGCGGGCGGCCCAGGGTATCGTCTCGATCGTGCTGGACCGCAAGATCCGGCTGAATCTCCGCAAGTTCATCGCCGAGGCGCCCCAGTCCCAGGGCGCCGTCGTGGACGCCGCGATGGATCTCCTCCGGCAGCGCCTGCGGACGGTGTTGATCGATTCGGGGATCAGCTACGACACCGTGGACGCGGTGCTGGACGCGGGGTGCGACGATCTCTTTGAGGCTGCGGAACGGGCCCGGGCGCTCGCGGTGTTTCGGAAGCGTCCGGAGTTCATGCGCCTGTACACCGCGTACGACCGCGCCTCGCGCATCCTCCCTCCGCGGTTCGACGGACAGGTGCGGCGGGACGCGCTCGAGGCCCCGGCCGAGCGGCATCTGCTCTCGAGCCTGGAGGAGGCGCAGCCCGGCGTGCTCGAGGCCCGGATGGCGGGACGCTACGACGAGGCGTTCGCGCACCTCGCCAGGCTGGCCGATCCCGTCGATCGGTTCTTTACCGACGTGCTGGTGATGGCCGAGGACGAGGCGGTCCGCGCCAACCGCCTCGCGCTGCTCGCCCGCGTCGTGGAGCTGATCCGCCCCCTCGCCGATCTGTCGCGCACCGTGGTGGGAGATGGAAAGCCCCGCGCAGATTCGTAGTAAAATAGGTTGGACTCATCGGACGAGGTGACCGCGATGGCGACACGCACCCGAACACGAGCGACCCGGCGCGGGCCGCGGGCCCCGCGCCCCCGGCAGGCCTCTGCGCGCAAGCGGATCTGGCTCTTCGAGGAAGGCAACGCGTCGATGCGCGACCTCCTCGGCGGCAAGGGCGCCGGCCTCGCGGAGATGAGCCGCGTCGGGCTTCCCGTCCCGCCCGGGTTCACCATCACGACCGCCGTGTGCAACGAGTACAACGCGCGCGGGCGCACGTTCCCCCCGGGGCTGATGGACGAGGTCCGGAGGGCGCTCGGCGTCGTGGAGCGCAGGATGGGGAAGCGCTTCGGCGACCCCAGGAACCCGCTCCTCGTCTCGGTCCGGTCGGGCGCGAAGTTTTCGATGCCGGGGATGATGGACACCGTCCTCAACCTCGGCCTGAACGAGGAGACGCTTCGAGGCCTGGGGGCGCTGACCGGGGACGAGCGGTTCGCCCAGGACGCCCACCGCCGGTTCGTCCAGATGTTCGGGAAGATCGTCTTGGACGTGCCCGGGGAGAAGTTCGAGGAGCTCCTCGCGGCCCGCAAGCGCCGGGCAGGCGCCACGCTGGACACCGACCTCGGCGCCGGCGACCTGCGCGAGATCGCGCGCGAGTTCAAGGCGTTGATCACGCGGGAGAAAGGGGTCGAGTTCCCCACGGATCCCTGGGTCCAGCTCGAGATGGCGATCCGCGCGGTGTTCGATTCCTGGATGGGAAAGCGGGCCGTCGACTACCGGAACTTCAACAAGATCCCCCACGATCTCGGGACCGCGGTCAACGTCCAGGCGATGGTGTTCGGCAACATGGGGGCGGAGAGCGCGACCGGGGTGGCGTTTACCCGCAACCCCGCGACGGGCGAGAAGCGCCTGTACGGGGAGTACCTCCCGAACGCGCAGGGCGAGGACGTGGTGGCGGGCATCCGGACGCCCCACCCGATCGCGGAGATGGAGCGGGAACTCCCGGGCGTCTACCGGCAATTCCAGGCCGTCGCCTCGATGCTCGAGCGGCACTACAAGGACATGCAGGACCTCGAGTTCACGGTGGAGCGGGGCAAGCTGTGGATGCTCCAGACCCGGGCCGGCAAGCGGACCGCCCAGGCGGCGGTGAAGGCCGCGTGGAGCCGGAGCAGATCTATCAGCTCCTGCTCCCCCGATTCGATCCGGAAGACAAGGGGGCCGCCCAGCGCGAGGGCAAGCTCCTGACCCGCGGCCTCAACGCATCCCCGGGCGCCGCCACCGGGATGGCCGTGTTCGACCCGGACACGGCGGTCGAGATCGGCAGTAACGGGCAGGCGGTGATCCTCGTCCGGCCGGAGACGAACCCCGATGACGTGCACGGGATGCTGATCGCCCGGGGGATCCTGACGGCCCGCGGCGGCGCGACCAGCCACGCGGCCGTGGTCGCGCGGGGGCTCGGCAAGCCCTGCGTCGCGGGCGCCGAGGCGATCCGGGTGGATCCCCACGCCAGGCAGTTCAGCGTCAACGGCCAGGTGATCCGCCAGGGGGAGTTCATCTCGATCGACGGCACCACCGGCGAGGTGTTCGGCCGTGCGATCCGCACGATCGATCCGGACGTGACCAAGGACCGCGACCTCCAGACGCTCCTGGGATGGGCCGACAAGGTCCGCCGGCTCGGGGTGTGGGCCAACGCGGACTACCCGCGGGACGCGGAGCGCGCCAGGGCGTTCGGCGCCGAGGGCATCGGGTTGTGCCGGACCGAGCACATGTTCTTCGAGGAGGACCGGTTGCCGATCGTGCGGCGGATGATCCTCGCGGAGAGCGAAGCGGAGCGCCAGAGCGCGCTCGACCAGTTGCTCCCGATCCAGCGGCAGGACTTCGCAGGGATCCTCCGCGAGATGGCCGGGCTGCCGGTGGTGATCCGGCTGATCGACCCGCCGCTGCACGAGTTCCTCCCACGGTACGATGAGCTCCTCGTCGAGGTCACGGAGCTGCGCGTGCGCGGCACGGATGCCCGCGCGCTGGAGGAGAAGGAACGGCTGCTCCGCGCCGTGGCCGGGATGCGCGAGCAGAACCCCATGCTCGGGCTGCGCGGGATCCGGCTCGGCATCCTGTTCCCCGGGATCATCGACATGCAGGTCAGGGCGATCCTCGAGGCCGCCTGCATCCTCGCCAAAGAGGGCGTGCGGGCCCATCCCGAGATCATGATCCCGCTGGTCGGCCACCGCAACGAGCTGCGCGTGGTGGAGGAACGGGTGCGGCCGCTCGCCGAGCGGGTCATGGGCGAGCAGGGGGTCCGCGTGCGGTACAAGTTCGGCACGATGATCGAGATCCCGCGTGCGTGCGTGGTGGCGGATGAGATCGCGCATCTGGCGGAGTTTTTCTCGTTCGGGAGCAACGACCTCACCCAGTTGATCTTTGGGTTCAGCCGGGACGATGCGGAGGGGAAGTTTCTCCTCCGCTACGTCAATGAGAAGATCCTGCCCGAGAACCCCTTCCAGGTGCTCGACGCCCGGGGGGTCGGCGCGTTGATCGAGATGGCGGTCCGGCTCGGGCGGAAGGCCCGCCCCGACATCGAACTCGGCATCTGCGGAGAGCACGGCGGAGACCCCCAGAGCATCGACTTCTGCCACAAGGCGGGGCTCACGTACGTGAGCTGTTCGCCCTACCGCGTGCCGACCGCCCGGCTGGCCGCTGCGCAGGCCGCGCTGAAGGAGAAACAGGCCCGGGCCGAGCGCGACCGTTAGGGCGCGATGAATCCGCGCGAAGCGACCGAGGCGGGGGAGGAGCAGTTCCTGTCCCCGCACGCCGCGCGCAGCGCGCGGTCCCGCGGCCGGGCTCGCCCCCTACCGTCCGACCCCCTTCGGACGGAGTTCCAGCGCGACCGGGACCGCATCATCCACTCGAAGGCCTTCCGCCGCCTGATGCACAAGACGCAGGTGTTCATCGCGCCCGAAGGCGATCACTACCGGACGCGCCTGACCCACACCTTGGAGGTGGCGCAGATCGCGCGGACGATCGCGCGGGCGATCCGGCTGAACGAGGACCTGACCGAGGCGATCGTCCTGGGGCATGACCTCGGCCACCCGCCGTTCGGGCACGCCGGCGAGGAGGCCCTGAACCAGGCGATGGCGATCCACGGAGGGTTCCGGCACGACACGCAGAGCCTGCGCACGGTGGAGATCCTGGAGCACCGCCGCACCCGGGACGGGTCCTATGAAGAGGGGCTGAACCTGACGTGAGAGGGGGTGCCCGAGCAGGGGCTCGAGACGGTCGAAGGCCAGCTGGCCCGGGTGGCCGACCGGGTCGCCTACGTCCATCACGATACGGACGACGCGATCCGGGCGGGACTGATCCACGAGGCCGATGTGCCCGAGGCGGTGCGCGAAGTCTTGGGCCAGACCCGCGGCCAGTGGTTGGACACCACGGTGAAAGACATCGTCTCCTGCTCGGCCGGAACCGGACGGATTCAGATGACCGAGGCGGTGCGCATCGCGCTCAACGGGCTCAAAGACTTCCTGTTCGAAACCGTCTACCAGGGGTCCGCGGCGAAGGCCGAGGTGGGAAAGGCCCAGCGGCTGCTCTTCGCCCTGTTCGGGTATTTCACCGACCATCCCGGCGAGATCGGGGAGGAGGCCCGGCGGCTGCTCGACGAAGGCCACTCGACGGTCCCCCGGGCCGTCTGCGACTTCCTGGCCGGCATGACCGACCGGTTCGCGATCCGGATGGGTGAGCAGCTCTTCGTGCCGCGCACCTGGGCGAGCCTGTGATGGGGCGCACCGTCGGCCTCGTGACGATCGGGCAGTCGCCCCGCCCGGACCTGATCGAGGAGTACGAGCTGGCCCTCCCGGGAGCGCGGCTCGTCCAGGCCGGCGCGCTGGACGATCTCAGCGAGGCCGAGATCCTCGCCCTCGCTCCCGGCGCCGGAGACGACGTCCTGGTCAGCCGGCTGCGGACCGGCCGTGAGGTGCGGCTCGCCCGCCGTCATCTCGAGCCCCGGATCCAATCCTGTCTGGATCAGCTGAGCCGGGACGCCGATCTCTGCATCCTCCTCTGCACCGGGGAGTTTCCCGCGGTGCGTCCTCGGGGCCCGGTCCTCGTGCCCCGGCGGGTCCTGCACCACGTCGTGGCGGCGGCCGTCGAGGGCCTGGGAGGCGCCGGCCGGGGGGAGGCACGCCTCGGCGTCCTCATCCCCGATCCCGCCCAGCAGGCGGCCGCGGAGTCCCGGTAGACGGTCGAAGCCGCCGGGCAGGCGCTCCGGACGGCCGGGGTCGGACTGGTCGTCATGGACTGCATCGGGTACACGCGTCCCATGCGGCAGACGATCGCGCAAATCACGGGGGTCCCGGCGATGCTCGCCAGCGCCGCCGTCGCGATGATCGCGCGCGAGATCCTGGAGGGGGCGACATGAAGACCACGGACGAGTACCGGGCGAGCCTGCGGGACGGCCGGGTCGTGTACTACGACGGGCAGCGCGTCCCCGATGTGACCGCGCACCCGGCCCTTCGGGTCGCCGTCGACCACGCGGCGTTGGACTACGCGATGGCGGCGGATCCCCGGTTCCGGGCGCTCGCGGTCGTCCCGCATCCCGCCGGCGGGGAGATGAGCCGCTACTTCGCCTTCCCCCAGACCGCCGAGGACCTCCTTGCGCGAATGGAGCTCATTGAGACGAGCACCCGCCTGGGAGGGACGGTCGTCCCGCTGCTCAAGGAGATCGGGACCGACGCGCTGTTCGCCCTTCACCTGGTGGCGCACGAGGCGGACCGGGCGCGGGGCACGCGCTATCTCGATCGGGTTCGGGCGTACCATGCCCACTGCCGCGACCGGGATCTCGCGATGGCGGTGGCGCAGACCGACGTCAAGGGCGACCGGGGCGCCGGCCCGGCCGACCAGGCGCACCCGGATTACTACCTGCGGGTCGTCGAGGAGCGCGATGACGGGATCGTGGTCCGCGGCGCGAAGATGCACACGTCCGTGAGCATGAACGCCAACGAGCTCATCGTGCTCCCCACGCGGGCGATGGGGGAGCGCGACCGGGCGTACGCCGTGGCGTTCGCGGTGCCGGTCGCGACGCGCGGCCTGACCCTGGTGGTCAGCCCCTACGGCGACCACGCCGCGTCCTCGTTCGACCACCCGCTCTCGAGCCGGCACCGGATGACCGAATCGCTCACCGTCTTCGACGACGTCTTCGTGCCCCGCGACCGGGTGTTCTTGCAGGGGGAGTGGGAGTACGCGGGGCCGCTCGCGCGGACGTTCGTGGAGTTTCACCGGTTCACCGCGGTGTCCTACAAGCTCCCGCTCGTCGACCTCCTCGTCGGCGCGGCCCGCCTGATCGCCGAATACAACGGGATCGAGCGGGCCGGTCACGTCCGCGACAAGATCACCTGGCTCGCCGCGTACGCCGGGACCCTCCGGGCGCTCACGCGGATGGCGGCGCTCGACTGCGCCCGCGGGGCGCTCGGGATCGCGGTGCCCGATCCCGGGACCGTCAACATCGCCAAGCTGCATTTCGCCACCCAGTTCCACCAGGCGGTCGCCTACGTGCAGGAGATCGCGGGGGGCCTCCTCGTCACCGCCCCCGGCGAGGCGGATTGGCAGCAGCCGGCGACCCGCCCGCTCCTCGAGCGCTACCTGGGCGGGAAGGGGGTCGACGCCGAGGCCCGCCTCAGGCTGCTCAACCTGATCTCGGATGTCACGACCTCACAGCTCGGCGGCTACCACGCCGTGCTGGCGATCCATGCCGAGGGATCGATCGAGGCGGAGAAGCTGACGATCTACCGGACGGCTCCGATGGACCGGTACGTGGCGCTCGCGAAGGAGCTGGCCGGCATCGCGCGCTGACGCGCGGCCTCACGACTGTGCTAGCCGCCCAACAGACGGAAAGACTCGAAGAAGCGTGTCGTATTCTGCGAAATAGGCTTGTCGCTATCCGCCCCGGAGAGAATCTGGTAGAGTTTTCTCCCAACGATATATAGACGAGCCCGAGCGTGGAAGCCTTGGGTTTCGAACTCTATCTGAAGGCCAGGGTAGGTCCCCAGAGAGATCGGCATCTCAGAGACGAGGTTGCCTTTTACCGCACTTACCATCCCGTCCCTAGCGCCGGTCAAGGAGAGCGCATTGGCGGACGGAGCGTAGGTGCTGACATCTGCCATAAAGGCATAGCTGCCCGCGTCAACCGAGTATTGATGCAACTCAGCCTCACCACCGTTCTTGAGCGGGACCATGGACTTTGTCAGTGTTGGTTCAGAAGGAAAGGAAAGGGCAAAGCCATCATCAGGGTAAACGTATTCTCTCCAGTCGTGACTCTTCTCTGCTTGCCCTCCGCGCCGAGCCGAATCCGCTCTCGTCGGTCGAGGCGTTCGATGAGTTTGTTGGCTCCTACGCGGAGGTCGGCATCGAGGAATTCATCTTCTACTGGCCGCCCGTCAAGCGCGACCACAAGGAACCGATCTCGTCTTCACAGCAAGCCATGTTCGAGCGCATCGCGGCGGAACGTCTCGCACCGCTCCGCCGCCCCGATGCCTGATCGGTGTCGGCGCAAAATGGTTGCTCAGAGACCGCGTCTACGCTAGTGACGTCCCAGCAGGAGCGTGACGTCCGGCACGACGGCGACGAGCATGAGGACGAGCAGGAGGAGCGGGATGACCGCGATGTAGACCATGGCCAGCCGCTCGAACCGGAGGCCCATGTAGTACGCGCCGATCAGGGTGGCCTTCATGATCGCGAGGATGATCAGGGCGGTGGCGCGGACCGCCGGGGGGACGCGGAAGACGAGGAGCAGGCTCACCTCGATGGCGGTGATGGCGACGAGGACCAGCCAGGCGATCAGGTAGAGCCGGGTCAATCCCTGCGGCTGGCCTGCGGTCGTGCCCGCATGTCCGTCGGTCATGCGTCGCGCGCCGCCCTCCGCCTCAGAGCAGGTAGATCGACGACCAGATGAAGACCCACACCAGGTCGACAAACCCCCAGTAGAGCCCCGCGATCTCCAGCCCCTCCGCCGAGGAGAGTCCGCGGGCGATCCGGTCGGCCATGATCCACAGGTAGACGATCCCGCCGAGCACGTGGGCGCCGTGCAGCCCGGTGATGACAAAGAAGGTGAAACTGAACGCCGGCACGCCCCACGGGTTCCCCGTCAGGCGCGCGCCTTCCCGGATGAAGTGCGACCACTCCGTCGCCTGCATGCCCGCGAAGAGGCAGCCCGCCGCGATGGTGGCGGTGAGAAACCAGACCGCCTGGCGCCGCGCTCCCTGCCGGGCCGCGTATACCGCGAGGGCCATCGTGGTGCTGCTGCAGATCAGGATCACGGTCATCGCGGCGACGAACTGCAGGTTCATGATCTCGAGGCGGTTGGGCCAGGCCGGACTGCCGAGCCGCGCGACCCACAGCCCCACCAGGAGCGCCGCGAACGTCATGGCGTCCGAGATGAGGAACAGCCACATCATCAGCTTGCCCCAACTGAGGTCCCAGGGCGACCGGCCGCCGCTCCAGCGGGCCGTCAGGTCCCCTCGCTCCCGTGCGTCCGCCGCGCCTGTCGTCATCTCAATGGTCTCCTACTGCCAGAGCAGGATCGCGAACACGTACAGCCACAGGCCGGTCAGGAAATGCCAGTAGATCGCCACCAGCGTCACGGGGGTCGATCTCGCGGGCGAGTAGGCCCCGCGCCAGGCCCCGGGGAGGATCGCGCCCACGGCAATCAGGCCGCCCAGCAGGTGCACCCCGTGGGTGCCGGTGAGCAGGTAGAAGAACGAACTGTGGGGATGGCTCGCAAGATACACGCCCTGGTCCGCGAGTTGCCGCCAGGCGAGGAGCTGCCCGGCCAGGAACGCCACTCCCAACGTCCCGGCCGCCGTGAGGCCCCACCGGAGCCCGCGCGCATCCCCTGACCCAAGCCGCCGCCGCGCCCACTCCACGGCGGCGCTGCTGGCGAGCAGGATCGCGGTGTCCAGCCAGAGGATCCCGGGGAGGGGAACGGGCTTCCAGTCGCCCTCCTGGCGGTGGCCGAGGTAGGTCATCGTGAACGCCACGAACAGCATCGCGATCGCCGCGAGGGCGAACGCGAGCCCCATGACCGCCGTATGTGCCCGCGCAGCCGGCGCCTGCCCCGAGGGCACGGCTCCCTCTCCACGACCGAACCGGTTGCGGCCGCCCGCGCCGGGCCCCCGCGCGCCGGATGCCGTTCCCTTTTCCAGAAGCTTGGTCGGCATGGCCGGCTACTGCTCCCCCCCACCGTGGCCCGAGGCGTACGCCGGAGCGGCCGGCACGGTCTGGGGAAGATAATCTTCCGCCGCGCCCGGGACGCTGTAGTCGTACGGCCACCGGTAGACGACCGGCGGCTCAGGCCAGTTGCCGTGGGGCGGCGGGGAGTCCGCGGTCCACTCGAGCGTGTTGGCGTGCCACGGGTTGCGTTCGGCTCGGGGACCGCGCAGCATGCTCGAGAAGAAGTTGAAGATGAAGATGAGCTGGGCCGCCCCGAGCACAAACGCGGCCCCTGAGATGAAGATGTCGAGCGGCTGGACGCTCGCCAGGAACGGGTACGTGCTCGGGGTGTAGAGCCGGCGGCTCATCCCGTGGGTCCCCAGGAAGTGCATCGGGTAGAACGTCCCGTAGATGCCGAGGAAGGTCAAGACGAAGTGAATCTTGCCGAGCGGCTCGTTCATCATCCGGCCGAACATCTTGGGGAACCAGTAGTAGGTCCCGGCGAAGATCGCGAAGAGCGCGGCGGCCGCCATCACGAAGTGGAAGTGCGCGACGACGAAATAGGTGTCGTGGAAGTAGAGGTCGACCGGCGAGGCGGCGAGGAAGATCCCGCTCAGCCCCCCCGTGACGAACAGCGAGACGAACCCCACGGCAAACAGCAGGGCGGTCGTAAACTGGATCCGCGCCTGCCACAGGGTGGTCAGCCAGTTGAACGTCTTGATCGCCGACGGGATGGCGATGATCATCGTGGAGATCGTGAACGTCGCCCCGAGCACCGGGTTCATGCCGCTGACGAACATGTGGTGGCCCCAGACGAGGAAGCTCAGGAACCCGATCGCGGCGAGCGAGAGGACCATGGCCGTGTACCCGAAGATGGGCTTCCGCGAGAACGTCGAGATGACGTCCGACACGATCCCCATGGGCCCGAGGATGAGGATGTACACCTCGGGATGCCCGAAGAACCAGAAGAGGTGCTGCCAGAGCAGCGCCTCCCCGCCGTTGTGGGGGACGATCTGGCCGCCGACCAGCAGGCCGGAGGGGATGAAGAAGCTGGTGCCCGCCGTCCGATCGAAGAGGAGCATCGTGAGCGCGGCCATGAGCACCGGAAACGAGAGCAGGGCGAGGATGGCGGTGATGAAGATCCCCCAGATCGTCAGCGGGAGCCTGCCCATGGACAGCCCGCGGGCCCGCATGTTGATGATGGTCGTGAGGAAGTTCAGCGAGCCGAACAGCGAGGAGATCATCAGGATCAGGATGGCGACGGCCCACAGGGTCTGGCCGAGCCCGGAGCCGGGCGAGGCCTGGGGCACGGCCGAGAGCGGGGCGTAGGAGGTCCAGCCGTTGCCCGCCGGCCCGCCGGGCACGAAGAACGAGGCGAGCAGGATGAGCACCGACGGGAAGAAGGTCCAGAAGGACAGCATGTTGAGGAACGGAAAGGCCATGTCGCCGGCCCCGATCATCAACGGGATCAAGACGTTGCCGAAGGCGCCGGTGAGGATCGTGGTGAGGAAGAAGAAGATCATCACGGTCCCGTGCATCGTCGCCGCCTGGAGATACGTGCCCGGATCCAGGATGCCCCGTTCCGGCGAGGCGAGGTGGGCGCGCATCAGCATCGCGAGCGATCCCCCGACGATCGCCATGAACAGCGTGACGAAGTAGTACTGCTTGCCGATCGTCTTGTGGTCCAGGCTGAAGATGTAGTGGCGGATGAAGCTCTCCCTGGGGTGCGCTGCGTGCGCCTCGTGCGCTGCTGCTGCCGGAGTGTCCATTCTGCTCTCCTTGATCGGGATCGCCCTTCAGTGCGCCGCCTGCTGCCGGAGCCACTGCTCAAACGCCGCCTGCGACTCGACCGTGACGTTTCCCTGCATCGTAAAATGCCCCGTTCCGCAGAGTTGCGCGCACGCGATCTTGTAC
>VBAO01000139.1 GCA_005883865.1 Candidatus Segetimicrobium genomatis | reverse complement strand
TCGGGCGCGGGCCCGGGAGTCGCTGGTGATTGGCGCGGTGCCGGACGACGTGGTCGAAGAATGGAACGGTCCGCCCGAGACCGTCGTCTGCCCGTGCAATGGAGTGACGGTGGGGGAGCTCAGGGCGGCGGTAGACGCAGGGGCGAGGAGCCCGGATGATCTCAAGCGGGTGACCCGGTGCGGCATGGGCTGGTGTCAGTGGCGGCGGTGCGGCGCTGCGGCGATGCGGTGGTTGAGTGGAACCCTTGCGGTGCCGGTGGGGCGCCTGCCGTTGCCTCGGGTCCGCCCGCCGCTGCGCCCCATCCCGGTCTCCGCCTTCACGGAGTTCGCGGAGGGCGGGGGCCTGTCCGAATGACGGGAGGCAGGATTCGCGCAGAGACCGTGGTATAAAAAGGAGCGTAACTCAGGGCAACCGGCCCCAGGGGAGGAAGGAAGAGGGTATGCCAAAAGGCACGGTCAAGTGGTTCAACCGGGAGAAGGGGTACGGCTTCATCACTCCAGAGGAAGGCAAGGATGTGTTCGTCCATTACACCGGGATCGCGGGTGAGGGGTTTCGGAATCTGGAGGAGGGTCAAATCGTAGAGTTCGAGATCACCCAGGGGCAAAAGGGCCCACAAGCGCAAAACGTCCGAATCGTCGGGTAGCAGTCGACAATCCGGCCAATAAACCACGGGAAGGCGATCCGAGGCACCTGGAACGAGATGTTCCTGGTGCCTCGATGTTCTTTGGCACATCCTGGATCACCGACTGGCGGTCCATAGCCATTAGAAGTGGCCATACTCCCCAGTAAAACAGTAATTCTGGTGAATTGTCGCCAAAGTTGGATAAGATCTCTCTCAATCCTCGTAAATCTCGCTGAATCGCTTGGCAGCATGCCCGCACACGGTGGCAACCTTTCACTTGGAATAGCGCATCCGCTCCTCCTCTTGGGGGATTGCGCCCACTTTATGACCATGCTAGATTAATTCGAGGAGGAGTATATGGGGCTTGTTTCCACAAGACGGCGTGCGCGGCCGACCAAGTCGTCGCGTCGGGCCAAATTCGGACCGTCAGAGGCGAAATCGGCTGCCAGAACCGGCCGGATCGTCAGGAATCGGCCGGCGCCCAGGGCACGCGTACGGATCGTGCGGTCAAGGCCCACACGAGCGCGTCGAACAAGACCCTTGCCTTCCCCCGAGTCACTGAGCGAACGGATGTTCCAGGATAGCCTCGAGCGTAGCCTTCGCGACTACCGGACGGTGTGGGAGGCGCTCGCGAAACGGTGAAATACGTGACCGCCGATCAGCTTAAAACCGTCAACCACCGGATGATCCGGGCGACCGGGGGGTTGTACCTTGCGAGCGAGCAGAACGTCGTCTACCCTCCGAGTCTAGATTCGCTGGTGAACTTCGTCCAGACCCGCATCGCGTTGCGACCCCAACCCTCGGTCTGGGAGATCGCCGCGTTCTACGTCGATCGATTGACCCGGGACCAGGTGTTTCATGACGGGAACAAACGGACCGCGTTGGAGGCGGCCAGGCTATTTCTCGAGGGAGCGGGTTACCGGCTCAGCCTGGCGCCTGCGAACGAGTCGGTGGAGTTCGTGACAAACGTCGCCCGCGGGAGCCAAAACCGCGACACGATCGCGGACTGGCTCCGCGCCCACGCGAAGAAAAAGGTCAGGAAGGCGTAGCCTCCCGGGGGGCGTCTTGACCGCGAGCGCCCGGGGAGCGATGATTGGGGTAATCGCGAGAGGAGGTGATGCGGATGGAACATAGCAGACGCTCCACGCTGTACCGTCCGACCTGCCGCCAGTATCCGCGAAACGGGGTGATGACCGGGTAGCGAACTCGCCTATTCCGGCCGTCGCTCGAGCAGCGGCTCAGCTGGACGACGACGGTGCGGCTGGAGGGCAGATCAGCGTTTCCTCTGCTCGCAGGTCCCGAGGAAGCGGAACCGAACGGCGAAGGGCCCCTGATTCAGGGGTCCTTCGCCGTTGATGCGTCACCGCGTCACTGCTCGCGGTCGGGGAGCGCCCCCCACAGATCGTCCTGGGTGAGATAGACCAGGTCGAAGAGCATCGCCCCGGCGGTGAGCTGCTGAGACATCCGGACCGCGTTGGTGAACCGCTCATGGTCCCCGGCGTACATCGGAACCAGAAGCGACCCCACGAGCGGGGTGGCCCCCTGGACCAGCCATCGGGCGAGCAGCGCGCCCCCCTGGACGCTCACCTCGGGATCGCGATGGTCTGCCCGCGCCTCGGCGACGGTGATGTCTCGGAAGTACAGCCCGATCATGAGGTAGTCGAGGAGGGGGGCGAGGCCCGCCCGCACCCACTCCGGCCCGATCCACGGATAGGGGGGGTCGACCTCGGGGCTGGCCCAGTTCACGCCTTCCTGGTAGTACACCGGGTACCAGCTCCCGACGTACATCCCGACCGCCACCTGGGGCTTGAAGGTGTGCACCAGATGGGTCACCGCGCGCGTGTACACCATGATGGTGTGCGCCCGGTAGCCGAGCCACGATCGGTACAACGGACCGGGGACCCGGGTGACCCACTCCCCACGGGGCGCGTAGGCGTAGACATCCTCGGGCCAGTGCGTCACGGCGCGGCCGATGAAGGACTCGAACCCCGCCCGGCTGAGCGGGGAGAAGTCCTCGGTGATGTCCTCGTACCGGGTTCGATCCAGGACGATGCCATCCACGTCGTACCGGCTGAGGAGATCGTAGATGACGGCCATTTCGTATCCGTAGACCTGCGGATCCGCGGGGTTCACGAAGGCGTGGATCCCGTGATCGGACGACGGCACCATGCTGGTCCGGACGGGTCCGACCGTGACGCCGGCTCCAACGGGCAGGGCGCGGGCCAGCCACCCCGCCGCGGCGCCGTGGCCGGAGAGCACGTACCCGCCGGCCGGAATCGGAGTCGGGCCGGGATCGGCATCGCCGGCCGCGCGGTCGCGAACCTCGGTGACCGTCCCCCCGACCACCGTGACCTCCGTCCCCCACCGGGAGCTCGGAGTCAGGGGTCCCGCCGCCGGGGTGTACAGTACCAGGGCGTTCCGCTGTCGAGGGATGTCCGCGCCGGCGAGGTCGTAGGATGTGCCGTCGGGGGCGACGACGGAGCGCGTCGCCACGTACGCGGTCGACTGCCACTCGGGGTGCTCGAACGCGGGCCCGACCCGCAGCGGCGAGAACCCCTCGTTGAAGGAGTTGACGGCGACGTCCACCCGGATGCCCCGGGCGTGGGCTTCCCGGATGATCGTCCCGAGCATGTCGTATCCCTGGGGGTGTCCCCGGGCTCGGGGGAGATTGGGAGGGAACGTGCGGTGGTGGATCGGTGAGGTGTCGATCGAGGGCGCAAACGCGCTCTCGTACGTCACGTAGCCCCAGGCGGTTTTCGCCTCGGGGATCACCACGTCGACCCCGGCCTGCTTCGCCTGGTCCAGCGTCTGCCGGACCCGATCGAGGGTGCTGAGCGCGGCCATGTTGGCGTGGCCGAGAGAAGCCCGGCGGCGAAGCGTGCGGCGGCGCGCATACAGAGGAGTTCGGAGGCCCCGGTGCGGTTCCTCCACCCCTTGCAAACTGAGGGGTCCCCGGATTAGGATAGAGGCTGTTGTCCAATCAGGCGGGGTCCCATGTGACTTCCAGGCGCGTCCCGGAGAGATCCTTGGATTTCTCGGCCCCAACGGCGCCGGGAAGACCACAACGATGCGGATCCTGACCGGCTTCCTTCCCCCCACGTCCGGTCAGGCTTCGATCGACGGGTGCGATGTCGTGGAGAAGCCGCTCGAGGCCAAGCGCCGGCTGGGGTACCTCCCCGAGGTCGTGCCCCTCTACGAGGACTTCACCGCCGTCGAATACTTGAAATTCGTGGCGCGGCTCAAAGGCGTCGAGCGCCGGAAGGTCGCCGCCGCGGTCGATCGGGCGATCACGCTGTGCGCGGTCACCGCGGTGGCCGACCGCCTCGTCCGGAACCTCTCCCGGGGGTACCGCCAGCGGCTCGGGCTCGCCCAGGCGATCGTCCACGACCCCCCGGTGCTCATCCTCGACGAACCCACGTCGGCGATGGACCCCCGCCAGATCGTTGAGATCCGAAACGTCATCAAGGGTCTGCGGGGCAGCCACACGGTCATCCTCAGCACGCACATCCTGCCGGAGGCGACCGCGGTGTGCGATCGCGTGATCATCATTAATGAAGGCAAGGTGGTGGCCGTCGACACCTACGAGCAGCTGGCGGCGCGCCTCAGGAGCTCGGAGAAGACCCTGGTCCGGGCCGCCCGTCCGGACGGCGGCCTCACCGACCGCCTCCGGAATCTTCCGGGGGTCGTGCACGTCACCCCCGGCCGGGGGCCGGGCGAACTGATGGTGGAGGCCGTCCTGGGAAGGGATCTGCGCGAGGAGATCGCGCGCACCATCGTGGGGAGCGGAGCGGGGTTGCTCGAGCTCCGGCCGCTGGGGATGAGCCTGGAGGATGTCTTCCTGCGCCTGGTGACTCACGAGGAGGCGCCCGCCGGGGCGACGGAGGATCGGGGCGGATGAGGGGCACCTTCGTCATCGCCCAGAAAGAAGTCCGCCAGATCTTCAGCTCGCCGATCGCCTACGTCGCGCTCGCGATGTTCTTTCTGATCGAAGGGTACCTGTTCTTCTCGCTCGTCGGGGTCTATTCGCTCCAGGTGCTCCAGCTCCAGGGGACCCCCCCGCCGGATTTCAACCCGACGCGGCTCATCTTCACCCCCCTCTATCAGGACACCACCTTTGTGCTCCTCCTCCTCGTGCCCGTCCTGACGATGCGGCTCGTCTCGGAAGAGGACCGGGCCCACACGATGGAGTTGCTGGCGACGTCGCCGGTGACCGCGACCGCGATCGTGCTCGGGAAGTACCTGGCGGTGGCCGCTCTGTTCCTGGTCCTGCTCGCGATCAGCGCGTACATGCCCTTGAGCCTGGCGTTGATCGGCCGGCTGGATTGGGGGCTGCTCGCCGCGACCTACCTGGGGCTGGTGCTGCTCGGCGGCGCCTTCCTGGCCGTCGGGCTGTTCGCCTCGACCCTGAACGAGAACCAGATCGTCTCGGCCGCGATCGGGTTCGCGCTGCTGCTGATCTTCTGGATCCTGGGGTTCGCCCAGCAGACGGCCAGCCCCGGCGTGCAGCCGATCCTCCAGGCCCTCTCGCTCGCGACGCACTTCTCGAACCTCGCCGGCGGCATCATCGACACCCAGGATGTGCTGTTCTTCCTGAGCCTGGCGGGGTTCTTCCTGTTCCTCGGGGTGGTGGCGCTCGAGTCCCGGAGGTGGAGGTAACAAGATGAGACGCCGCAACTCCCTCCTGGCCGCCAACGCCGTGGTCTCCGCGGTCCTCATCGCCGCGCTCCTCGTCG
>VBAO01000224.1 GCA_005883865.1 Candidatus Segetimicrobium genomatis | reverse complement strand
CGCCCGATGCGGACCGGTCCGGGCTCGGGCTTGAGTACTTCTGTAATCGCGGTGATCCTCTGTGGGCCATGGCGGACCGCGACCTTATCGCCCTGGCCGCGAGGGAGCTCGAGCAAACCAAGCTGGCGCGGGCGGCCGACGTCGAGGACGGCTGCGTGCTGCGCGTGCCAAAAGCCTATCCTGTCTATGACCGCGGATACGAGGCGCGGGTGGAAGTCATCCGGGACTACCTGGGTGGCTTTTGCAATATCCAGGCCGTCGGACGGAACGGCATGCACAAGTATAACAATCAGGACCATTCGATGATGACCGCATTGCTCGCCGCCCGAAACGTCCTCGGCGCCGACCTGGACCCCTGGAAGGTCAATACCGACGCCCAGTACCTCGAAGCGCCCGATGAGAACGGGCAGGTATGTCGCCTCGTGCCCAGATCTCGGTTCGTGGGCTCGTGAGGAGTGCCGGGTCCGCGAACACTGAGCCGATGCTCGGCCGAGAGGTCCGCATGACGATTTCGGTCATCATCCCGGTGCATAATGGGGCGCAGACGCTTGCGACGTGCCTCGATGCGCTGACCGCCTCAACGTACCCGGCGTACGAGTGCATCGTTGTCAACGACGGGTCGACAGACGGGTCCAGCACCCTCGCGGCGACATTTCCCGTTCGCGTGCTGGACCTCAGTGGCGGGCCGGTTGGCGCGCCGTACGCTCGAAACCGGGGCGCAGAGGCCGCCACCGGGGAGATCCTCCTCTTCCTCGACGCCGACGTCGCGGTGGCGCCGGACACGCTTGCCAGAATCGCCGCGTCGTTCACTGGGCCGTCCGCCGAAGCGGTCTTCGGTTCATATGACACGACCCGTGAGCCGGGATTCCTCTCCCAGTACAAAAACCTCCTTCATCACTTTGTCCACCAGAGCGGTCGGGAGCAGGCGTCGACGTTCTGGACGGGGTGCGGAGCGATTCGGGCCACGACGTTCTTTGCGATCGGAGGGTTTGACGAGGATCGCCGGCCGTGGACCTGCGAGGATATCGAGCTCGGATACCGCCTCCGGGCGGCCGGGCGTGCCATCGCCTTCAACAAGGACATTCAAGTACGGCACCTGAAGCGCTGGACGCTCCGAGAGCTGATAAGGTCGGATGTCTTCGACCGCGGCATCCCGTGGACGCTGCTGATCCTGCAACAGCGTGCCTGGCCCGACCATCTGAATCTTCGCAGGGTTCAGCAGACGTGTGCCGTGCTGGTGTACGCGCTGTTGCTGGCCGTGGTTTTTCTTGCGCCGCTCCCTCGGCTCGTCTCCCTCGCCCTCTGGGGTGGATTGTTTCTTGTCGCCGCCGGATCCTGGTCTGATGAACGGCCCCATTTCCGCCTGGATGCGCGGATGGGGGCGGGCATGGTGGTGCTTGGCGTGGCCACCACGGCTGCCGCGGTGTCGCAGCAGCTCGTCGGGCTCCTGTGTCTGCCGGGCATCGTCATGGCTGGACTGATACTGGATCGGACGCCCGCCGCGCCGCAATGGTTGCGGCGCGACGCGGTCTTCAACGCCATGGTGGTGACGTTTCTCATCGGCTTGTTCGGGGTGCCGTTTCTTATCTCCAACCGCCTAGGGACCGTCGTGTCGCTCGTCGTCGGCCTCATCGTGATCGTCAATCGTCGATTGTACGGGCTCTTCGTGCGACATCGGGGAGTGGGGTTCGCGGCGGCGATCATGCCGTTTCATCTCCTGTACTACTTGTACAGCGTCGCTGCGTTTGCGCTCGGGGTCGGGTACTATCTCTGGGAGTTCGACCCGGTCTCCGCCGCCACCACGCGTTTCCTCCCCTTGGCCGCCGCGCGCCAAACCGGTTCGTTTCTGCCGTCCCGGCAATGGGTCAGGCAGCGGGAATGATGAAATGACGGCTCCGGTTAGGGTTGGGCTGCTGGGGTGTGGCCGGATCGCGCGTTTGGCTCACCTCGGCGCCCTGAGCCGCCTCCGGGACGTCAACCTCGTTGCGCTTGCGGAAGCGGATCCGCGGCGGCGGGCAGAGGCATCTCGTCGTGCTCCGGCCGCCACCACATTGGCCGACTACCGCGAGCTCCTGGACATGCCCGATGTCGAAGCCGTCATCGTCGCGCTCCCGCCGAGCTTGCATGCGGATGCGGCGATCACCGCGCTGGAGCGTGGAAAACACGTGTATCTGGAGAAACCGATGGCGCTCAACCTCGCCGAGGGGGCTCGCGTGCTCGCCGCGTGGCGGCGCAGCGGCCTGGTGGGCATGATCGGGTTCAATTACCGCTTCAACCATTTGTACGAGGCGGCGCGGGAGCGGATCTGCGCCGGTCGATTGGGTGAGTTGGTGATCGCCCGCTCGGTATTCTCAACCTCGATCCGTCCCATGCCGGACTGGGAGCAAACTCGTGCCCGGGGCGGCGGTGCGCTGCTCAGTCTCGGTTCGCACCACATTGACCTGGTGCGGTTCCTCTTGAGCCGCGAGATTCGCGATGTGTCCGCCAGCTGGCGAACGCAGCGCACGGAGCACGACACCGCGGTCCTCCAGTTACGTCTCGACGATGGGGTGCTGGTCCAGTCCTTCTTCTCGCTCTCCGGGGTCGAGGAGGATCGCGTGGAGATCTACGGGCAAGCGGGGAAGCTGACCGTTGACCGGTCGTTGTCGCTCGCTGTCGAGATTAGCCCGACCACGCAGCGGTACGCGCGGGCACGGCAACTCGCCCGGACGCTGCGGGCTGCGCGGGGCATTCCGCATGCCATCGACAAGATCATGTCACCGGGCCGCGAGCCGTCCTACCGCGCGGCCCTTGCGCATTTTGCGGCTGCGGTCCGCTTCGGACGGCGGGCCACGCCGGACTTCTGCGATGGCTACCTAAGCCTCGCGGTTGTTGACGCGGCCGAGCAGTGCGCGACCACCGGTAGCTGGGTCTCCCTCGCCGATCCGCTCGATGCCGGGCTGGAGATGGTGGCGGCTTCGAGCGCGGCTGGTCAGGGCGCATCCCGGCGGCCATGCGGGGTTGCCGATGCGTGAGCGGCGGGCGAACGACGGGCGCCCTGAGGCGAGCGCGCCCGCGCTGTCGGTCGTGATCCCGATGCCCCGCGGGTACGACGCGATCCGTACCACCGTGAAGTCCCTCGAGGCACAGAGCAAGCGTGACCTCCTTGAGCTTGTCATCGTGGCGCCGTCGGCGCGTGCCTTGGACCTCGAGGAGTCCGAGCTCACGTGGTGCCGTCACATCCGTGTCGTGGAGTCGAGGACGATGACGTCGCTTGGCGCCGCGTATGCCGCCGGCGTCCGTGGCGCTACGGCTCCGGTCGTCGTGTTGGCGGAGGACCACTCCTATCCTGCCCCGGAGTGGGCGAACGCGTTGATCGAGCGACATGGCGGACCGTGGGACGCGGTTGGGCCCGTGGTGGCAAACGCGAATCCCGGCAGCCCGTTCGGCGACGTTGCTTATTACATGGGATACGGTCGATGGACGGGGGCGATCCCCTCGGGGGAAATCGACGACCTGCCCGGCCACAACAGCTCGTACAAACGCGCGGTCCTGCTGGAGCATGGGTCCGAGCTCGACGCTCTGCTCGAGGCAGAGACGATTCTCCATTGGAAGCTGCGTACGACGGGGCACCGGCTCTATCTCGAGCCGGCCGCAAAGACGGACCACCACAATCCCTCGACACTGGTGTTCCTCTTGAAACAATCATTCCATTACGGACGCCTGTTCGCAGCGGCGCGCGCGCGGGAGTGGCCGAGTGGGCGACGGGCCCTCTATACGGCCGCTGCGGTTTTGATCCCTGTCGTGAGGCTGTGCCGTGTGGTGCCACAGATGCGGCGGACCATCGGGGCCGGTCGGGTCGTGCCC
>VBAO01000223.1 GCA_005883865.1 Candidatus Segetimicrobium genomatis | reverse complement strand
CGCGGCGGCGACGCTGCCCGTGCGGCGCAGTTCCTTCTCGAGCAGGTCCCTCCCCCGGACGATGTTCTCCTCGCGCCGCTCCTGTTTGTACCACTGCCGGATCTTCGTGCGCGCGTTGCTGGTCCGGACGAATCCGAGCCAGTCCCGGCTGGGCCCGGCGCTGTTCTTGCTGGTGGCGATCTCCACGATGTCCCCCGACTGGAGCGCATGGCCGAGCGGCACCAGCCGTCCGTTCACCTTCGCGCCCACGGTGTGGTAGCCGATGTCGGTGTGGATCCGGAACGCGAAGTCGACGGGCGTGGCGCCCGCCGGGAGGTCGATCACGTCGCCCTTGGGCGTGAACACGAACACCTCGTTCTGGAACAGGTCGATCTTGACCGAATGCACGAACTCCCGGGGGTCCTGCAGCTCCTGGTGCCACTCGAGCAACTGGCGCAGCCACGACAGCTTCTGGTCGAATCCGGCGTCCGTCTTCTTGCCGCCTTCCTTGTAGCGCCAGTGCGCCGCGATCCCATGCTCGGCCGCGTGCTGCATCTCCAGCGTGCGGATCTGGATCTCGAGCGGCTGCCCTTCGCAGATCACCGCGGTGTGCAGCGACTGGTAGCCGCTGGTCTTCGGGTTCGCGATGTAGTCGTCCACCTCGCCCGGGATGGGCTTCCATCGCGAGTGGACCACCCCCAGGGTCTCGTAGCACTCCCGCACGTCGTTCACGACCACCCGGATCGCGAGCCGGTCGTAGATCCGGCCCACCCCCTGCCCCTGGTACTTCGGCCGCTGCATCTTTTGATAGATGCTGTAGACGTGCTTCGGCCGCCCGATGATCCTCCCGCGATCGAGCCGGATCCCGGCGTGATTGAGCTCCTGCTGAAGGGTCTCCACCACCCGGGCGAGCAGGGTTTCCTGCTCCTGCCGGCTGCGCTCGAGTTGCCCGTTGATCTCGCGGAACGCGTCCGGCTCGAGCACCGCGAACGCCCGGTCTTCCAGCTCGCGTTTGATGCTGCCGATGCCCAGCCGCTCGGTGAGCGGCGCATAGATCTCCAGGGTCTCGCCCGCGGTGCGCTTCTGCTTCCACTCCGGGAGATACTCGATCGTCCGAAGGTTGTGGACGCGGTCGGCGAGCTTGATCAGGATGATCCGGATGTCGTTGGCCATCGCGAGGAACATCTTCCGGAGATTCTCCGCCTGGCGTTCCTCGCGGCTCTTCCACTCGATCCGGCCCAGTTTGGTGACGCCGTCGACCAGCCCGGCCACCTCCGGGCCGAACTTCGCGCGGATCTCCTCCATCGTCCGCGGGGTGTCCTCGGGGACATCGTGGAGCAGCGCGGCCGCCACGGTCACCGCGTCCAGCCGCATCTCGGCCAGGATCCCCGCCACCGCCACGCTGTGGTTGACGTAGGGCTCGCCGGACGCCCGCGTCTGGTCGGCGTGGGCCTCCCGGGCGAAGAGGTAGGCCCGCCGGATGAGGTCCAGGTCCGCGTGCGGGGTCAGCTCCTTGACCCGGGCCACGAGGCCGGCGGCATCGGGCGGCAGCGTCTCCTCCGGGCTTCCCCGGATCAGGTGGAACCGCTTCATCGCCCCGGTGCCCCCGCGTCGGCTCCGGCCGGCACGCCGGCGCCGGCGGGAGCGGCGGCCGCCTGGAGCAGCTCGATGCCGGTGGCCTGGAACGCCCACCGGACGCACTCCTCGAACGCGGCGCGATCGCGCCGGCCCTCCCGGTACCGGAGCGAGGCGGCGAGATCCCGCCGGGAAGCGGCGAGGAGCTGGACCTCGCTCCGGGCCCCGGTCGCCTCCCCGGCCGCCAGCCCGGCTTCCTCGAAGATCGCCAGCGCGGCGTCGACGGTGGCAGGCGCAAGATCGGGCAGGGCGGCGTTGAGGTGCGCCCATGCGGCGTCGTCGGGCCACCAGAACGGCCCGTCCCCACGCCACTGCCTGAGGCTGCGGTAGATCGACGCGAGGAGCGCCCGGTCCGGGGCCCGCCCATCCAGGTCCCGCCGGCGGGCCGGAACCTCGTCCGAGGAGAACAGCACGGTGACGTTCACCGGCCGCGGGCCGAACCCCGCGGGACCCAGCGCGTCGGCGAACCGCTCGCGGTCCGGAGGAAGCGACGCGATCACCACGTGGCGGACGTCGGGAGGAAGCGCCTCCTCGTCGAGGGCGGACGTCGTCACGAGGCTCCTCAGGCGGCCCTCGCGAAACGCCTGGACCACGATCTGACGCACGCGCGCCGGCAGGCCTCCGTGCAGGTAGCCGAGCCGCGCGTGCTCGCCGCACCGCCCGCGCATCCGCGCCGCCAGATGCACGCATTCCTCGCGTCCATTGGCATAAACGACGGTTTTCTCGCCGTTCCTGAGGACCTCCTCCATCACGGCGTCCCTGTCGCCGGCGTTCCGGTTGTCGACCATCCGCACGCCGATCCGCACCGCCTCGTCGCGAACCACGGTGGCGCCCGCTCCCACGAATTTCACGGCCGCGGAAAGCGCCGGGGGGTTCACCAGACACACCTGCGCGCCAGCAAACGGGCGGATGAGCGGCGGAAGATCGGGCCCGCCCAGGCGGTCACCCACGACGGCGGCGACCCGGTCCGCAGCCCCCCCGACCCGCCCCCCGGCCACCGCTTCGGCGCTCGCCACGATGACGTCCACGTCCCCGGCGCGGACGGCGGCGTCCACGCGCTCGCGTTCCCGGGAGCCCTGGAGCCCGTGGAGCGCGCACACCCGAAGGCCGAGGGGCTCGAGGCGCGCGCGCAACTGGTCTGCGCGGTGCACCACCTGCCGGCGCAGCGGCGCGACCACGAGCGCGCACCGGCCCTCCCGCGCGGCGAGCGCCGCGATGCAGGCGAGCGCCGGCGCGAGCCCCCGTCCGGGAGACAGGGCCAGGGCGAGCGGGCGTCCCGAGGCGGCGGCCTCCAGCACCGCCGCCTGCGTGGGTGACAGCGGTTGTCCGCCGCCGAGCGCCTGGGCCAACCGGGCGGCGCGGTCCTGGCCTCCGAAGCGGGCGGCCGCGTCCCATCGCGGGGCCGCGGACCCTCGGGCATCGCGCGCGTCCCCATCGTCCAGGCGCTCGAGAAAGATATTGAGGCCGATGGTGCGGTCCCCGCCGCCCGTGATCCCCGATACGGTCGCGCGATACCGGGCCCCCGCGTCGATCGAGGGCGACAGCCGGCCCGCGAGCGGGGCCCGAAGGTAGCCGAGAGCCCGGCCGTCCTGCGTGGCGACCTGGACGGCGTGGGGATCGTGGGGGTTGGCCGGCTCCCGGACGAGCCTGAGGCCATCGCCCGGTCGGAGCGTGGTGAGGACCTGCTGCCGGCCGTCGAACGTCACCCCGACAACTTTGGTGTGCAGCGCCGGAGCGTCTTCCGCGCCGTCGTACCGGGCCCCGCCGAGGTAGTCTTCGGCGCGGGCGAACAGCCGGTCCACCAGCGCGCCGGTATCCGCCAGGATCCGCTCCGGATCCATCCCGGGGATCTCGAGGGCGACCACGCGCAGCCGGACGCGGTCGGGGCTCTGCGGGTCGCGCTCGGGGACGACCGCGAGATCGACGGGGGCCTCGGTGAACGTCAGGAGTTCGGCGGGGCCGGCCATCGAGAATCCAATCGCCTCGATGGTGGCGGAGCCGTCCGAGACATCGAGCCTGAGGTGGCGCCCGTCCCCGACGACCCGGCGGTTCAGGGCCCGGACCCCCCGCGCGGCGAGCACGGGCTCGGGGTTGCCTGCTCCGAACGGTCCGAGGCGCTCGACCTCACCCACCCACTCCGCGGTCAGGTCCTCGATCCGGACCTCCGCGTCCACGACCAGGCGGGAGGCCCGGACCCGATCCTCTGCGCCCACCGCGGCGAGGGCGGTAAAGGCGCGCCGAAACTCGGCCACCGCCTCCGGCGCGACCGTCAGACCGGCGGCCATCGCGTGTCCGCCGAACCCGAGCAGGTGCCGCCGGCACCCCTCGAGCGCCTCGACGAGGTTGAATCCCTCGACGCTGCGCGCCGAGCCCCGGCCCACGCCCTCGACGAGCCCGATCGCCACGGCCGGGCGGCGATACTGCTCGGCGATGCGGCCGGCGACCAACCCGACGACGCCGGGGTGCCATCCCTCTCCCGCCAGCACCAACGCCGGCGCCGAGGCCTCCCGCTCGGCCTGCCCGATCGCCTCGGTGAGCGTCCGGTCGAGGATCTCCTGCCGCTCGCGGTTGGCGCGATCGAGCGCCTGCGCGAGATCCCGAGCCTCGGCCGGATCATCGGTGAGCAGGAGATGGAGGCTCGGTCGGGGATCGCCGAGCCGCCCCGGCGCGTTGAGGCGCGGCCCGAGGTGCCACCCGATATGCCAGGCCGCGATCGGACCGCCAAACCCCGCGATCTCGGCGAGCGCCTTGATGCCCGGCAACGGGGCCGCGCGCATCTCCGCGAGCCCGGCCGCGGCCAGCCGCCGGTTGTCGTCCAGCAGAGGAACGACGTCCGCGACGGTGCCGAGCGCCGCGAGGGACACCAGCCCCGCCGGCATGGGAGCCGAGATGGCGAGCCGCTCCCTGAGCGCCCGCACGAACATGAACGCCATCCCGGCGGCGCACAGCGGAACGGACGCGGTCCCCTCCCGCCGGGGGTCCACGATGATGGCCGCGGGGCGGTCCGCGGGCGGCTGATGATGATCCAGGATGACGACGTCCAGCCCGAGCGCCCGGGCGCGGGCCACCGCGTCCTGCGCGGTGATCCCGCAATCGGCCGCGATCAGGAGGGCCGCCCCGTGCGCACCGAACGTCTCGACCGCGCGGGAGCCGAGCCCGTACCCGTCGTGGAATCGGTGGGGAAGATGCCAGAGGGGCTCGGCGCCGAGCGCGCGCAGCCCGCGGAGCAGGATCGCGGTGGCGGAGACCCCGTCGACGTCGTAATCCCCGTGGACGGCGATCCGGCTTCCGGCCCGGAGGGCCTGCGCCACGCACTCCACCGCCCGATCCATCCCGGGGAGGGACCGCGGATCGGCCAGGTCCTCAAGGCGGGGGTCGAGAAACCGGCGGGCCTCCGCCACGGTCGAGATGCCCCGCCGCCGCAGCAGGGCCGCGGTGAGCGGACGCACCCCCAGGGCGGCGGCAAGGTCTGCCGCGCCGCCGTCGGGCGGCGAGACGATCCAGGGAACGGCGCCCATCCTACCGTTATTATAACGCCGGGGACCAGCGGGGCCGAGGCGGGATCAATCAGTAGGGTCTGCGCGTCTCCTCGGGCGTCGCGGGGGGCCTCGGAACGCGCACCCGCGCCTGCGGATCGCCCGCCTGGCCGCTCTCGCGCAGACTCTGAATCTGCCGCGCCTGGCGCGCGTGGTGGCCGAGCGAGCCGAGGTAGGTGAGCAGCGCCCCGCACACCCCGGCGCCGACGATCACGAGGGCGAGCGGGCCGGTGTACACGGGCCACTGCCAGAAGTTGACCGTGACGGTCGTCACATTGCTCAACGCAAAAATCGTTGCGGCGACGAAGAGCAGCAGCAGCCAGAGCACGGTGCTCCCCATGACGCGCCTCACCTGCGGCGGCGCCCGCCCCTGCGCCGCCGGCCGCCCCCGCCCGGAACGCCGGCCCCCAGCGGGGCGGGGGCGGGGCCTGCGCCCGGATCCCCGGCCGCCGCGGCCGGCCCCGGCGCCGCCCCGCGCTCGACGGCCGGTGCGGATGATCGGGCCTGGGCGTCCCGCGCCTTGCGGCGCCGCTCGGACCAGTTGTACCAGTCCACCAGAATCGGGCTGGCGTTGAAGATCGAGGAATATCCGCCGGTGACAATGCTCACCACCAGGCCGAACGCGACGTCCCGGATCGTCTCGCCCCCGAACACGTACACGGCGCTGATCGCGAGGACCGCGGTCATCGCGGTGTTGATCGACCGCACGAGGGCTTCGAGGACGCTGCGGTTCACCAGGTGCTCGAACGGCTCCCGCGTTCGCATGCCCAGGTTCTCGCGGATCCGGTCGAAGATGACGATCGTGTCGTTGATCGAATACCCGGCCACCGTCAGGAGGACCGCGAGGAAGCTGCTGTTGACCTCCCGCTGGGAGAGCGCGAAGGCGCCGATGACGACCAACAGGTCGTGGAGGAGGGCGACGTCGGCGGCGATCGCGAACCGGATCGAATGGAAGCGGAACGAGATGTAGATGACCTGGAGGACGATCCCGATCGCGACCCCGAAGATCGCGATGTTGCGCAACTCCGTCCCGATCTCGGGGCCCACCGTGTCGATCCGGAGCATCGTGGTTGCGGCAAACCGGGCCTTGACGGCCTCGATCACCGCGTTCGTCTGCGCCTGCGTGAGCGGGCGCGTGCGGATGAAGACCTCCGTGTCGCCGGAGAGCTGGATGATCGCATCGCCCAGCTGGAACTTCTCCATGACCTGCCGGATGTCGCCGACGGTAAACGGCTGGGTGATTCGCAGCTCGAGGGAGTTGCCCCCGGTGAAATCGACCCCCCAGTTGAGGGCGTGGTGATCGTGCACGTGGTGGGAGTACAGCGCGATGAGCCCCGGCACGATCACCGCAAGCGACAGGGCGTACCACCACCGCCGCAGGCCGATCAGGTTGAAGGCGTGCTGCATCC
>VBAO01000222.1 GCA_005883865.1 Candidatus Segetimicrobium genomatis | reverse complement strand
GATCGGCGCCGATGCCTGCGAGGGTCCCTTCCTCCGTCAGGACATCGATGGTGATCATCCCCTTTGAGTAAGCCCGGAGGCGCGCGGTCTTCACCCCCTTGATCTTGGACACCGCCGTCACCAGCCGTGAGGCCTGAAGGTAGCTGCCGACAGGGCTCACCACGATTTCGCCCTGCGCCTGGGCCGCGCCGGCCGGGACGCGCTCCGGCGCCGGGGCGGGGCTCGGCCGGACCGGCTGCACGCCCTTGGGCGGAGAGACCGGCTGCGACGGTGTGGGCGGGTGAGACGCCGCGGCAGGCTCTCGCGCCGCGGGCCGTGCAGATGGCGCGGCGGCAGGCTCCCGCACCGCGGGCCGTGCAGGCGGCGCGGCGGCAGGCTTCGGTGGCGGAGGCGGCGGGGACGGGGCCGCGGCTGGGGCCGGCGCCGGCTCGCGAAGACCGATGTCGGCCCCCGCGCGCAGGCCGCGCAGCAGGTCTCGGAGCAAGGGAAGGACGTCGCTTTCCACCTCGGCGCGCGTGCCGGCAATCGTCTCCAGCGCTTCGGCTTGATCCCGCGCGAGGACCTCGAGGCTTCGGGAAAGCCCTTCCCAATTGCTCATAAACGCCTTGATATTTGTCATGAACTGCTCGACCTGCTGCAACGCGGTCTGCTGGATCTCGGCAACCGAATGGCGCGCCTCCTCCATCATCCGCTCGGCGTCGCGCTGGGCCTGCGCCATCCGGGTCTCAGCCGCCCGCTCAGCGGCCTTCACCGCCTCCTGGGCCTGCGCTTGGGTGGCTCGGAGGAGTTCGGCGGCCTCCTTGCGTGCCGCTTCCACGATCGTCTGCGCCTGGGTTTTGGCCTCGGCCGCCTCTTTGCGCGCCGCCTCCGTGGCCAGCAGCGCGCTGGCCTTGGCCTCGGTCACGATCCGGTCGGCCCGCCCCTTGCTGCTCTGAATCAGATCGTCGGTGGCCTTCTGCGCGCTGAGAAGCGCCTGGGCCATCTGGTTTTCTTGTTTGTGGTGCGCCGTGATCTTTTCCTGGGTGTTGGCCAGCTGCTTCTTCAGGTCTTCGGCTTCGGCGATGGCCTTCTTCAGGCTGGCCTGGAGTTCGGTCCGCTCCAGCGTCACCCTGGTCAGCTCGGAGTTGATCCGCTCAAGGGTCGCGGCGACCTCGACCAGAAACAGCTTGACCTCCTCGGAATCAACTCCCCTGAGCTTCCGAGTAAATTGCCGCATGGCGATGTCAGCCGGCCGCAGGTCCATCTATCACTCCCTCACAGCACCGGGGCGCACCTATGAAATGCCCAGCCGCGTAGGGGCGTAGACCCCCCCCGGCCGCCGGTCACGACAGCGTGACCTTTTGCAGATGCCGCTTCACCTGTTCCGCCATCTCCTCGTCCGAGATCGCCGTCGTCCGCCCCGCCGAGTACTGCTGCATGATCCACGCGTGAATGGCCTCCACCACCGGATGATCTTTCGAGAGATTCTGGCCGGCGTGCTGGCGGATCCAGAACGCCACACCGGCGGCGCCCGACCGGTCCGTCACGTTGACGGCCAGCGGCCGGTTGAGCAGGGCCGCCGTATCAAAGATGTTGTAGATCTCCTCGTTCTTCATGGCGCCATCCGCGTGAATCCCGGCAGCGGTCGCGTTGAAGGCCCGGCCGACAAACGGCTGGGATGCCGGAATCGGGTACTGGCACTCGCGCTCCATGTAGTCCGCGATCTCGGCGATGGCCGTGGTGTCCATGCCGTTGAGGCCGCCCATCAGCCCCGCGTACTCGAAGACAAGCCCCTCGATCGGGGTATTGCCCGTGCGCTCACCGTAGCCAAGCAGGGTGCCGTTGGCCGCGGCGCACCCGTACAGCCAGGCGGTGCTGGCGTTGATCAGGACCTTGTAGAAGTCGTTGTGCCCGTGCCACTCCAGCCAGGCCTCGGGGACGCCGGCATCGTGGGTCATCGCATACACGAGCCGAGGGACGCTGCGGGGAAGCACAGCGCCTGGATAGGGCACGCCATAGCCCATCGTGTCGCACAGGCGCAAGATGACCGGGATCCGCGACTCCTCGGCGAGGGCCATCAGCCGCTGGGCCAGGGGGACGACGAACCCGGGGACGTCGGCGCGCGTCAGATCCTCGAGGTGGCAGCGCACCCGGAGGCCCTGGGCCAGCGCTTCCGAGACCACGCCCACATAGTTATCAAAGGCCTTGCGTCGGTCCCACCCCAGCTTGAGAAAGATATGGTAGTCGGAGCACGACGTGAGGATGCCGGTTTCCTTGAGGCCGGCTTCGCGGACGAGACGCAAGTCCTCCCGCTTGGCCCGCACCCACCCGGTGACCTCCGGGTACCGGTACCCTCGCGCGAGTACCTCGCGGACCGCCTCCCGGTCACGGGCGCTGTAGAGGAAGAACTCGCTCTTGCGGATCACGCCGTTGGGACCGCTCAGGCGGTGGAGCAGGTCGTACAGCCGGACGATCTGGGCCACCCCAAGGGGAGCGCGGGCCTGCTGCCCGTCTCGAAACGTCGTGTCGGTGATGAGAATCTCCTCAGGGGGATCCAGGGGCACGTCGAGGCCGTCGAAAAGGACCTTGGGGGGATTGTGGTAGGGGAACTGCTCGCGCATCAGGTTCGGCTCGCTGACCTCCACCAGATCAACGGGCTTCCGCGCGTTGGCGAGCGGCCACCGGTGCTCCACAGCGGGCCTCCCGAGCGAACCCTCCGAACTTGGTTTCAGCGTACCATAGGGCCTCCACAGGCGCAATATTTACAGGCCCGGGCGAGGCATCCCGTCCGCGGGGGCGCCTGGACATCGGGCCTGAGGCGCGCGATACTGGAGGTCAGAAGCTATGTCAGGGGAGGCATCGCCAATGGCGGGAAAGCTCGAAGTCACGATCGAGTATTGCAACCGCTGAGGATATCTCCCGAATGCCGTCCGTGTGGCGGAAGAGATCCTCAAAGCGAAGGGTGAAGAGGTCGGGGGGCTGCGCCTGATTCCGTCCTCGGGTGGGGTGTTCGAGGTCACGGTCGGCGGAAAGAAGATCTTTTCCAAAAAGGAGTTGGGCCGCCATCCCTCACCGGGGGAGGTGCTGGCGGCGCTGGGATCCCGGTAGGTCACTCGGCTCACCGCCGCCTGACCGACCGCTACGGCCCGCTTGCTCTGCAGGCTTCCGCGCGCTGGTCCTCCGCGCGCCGGGGTCGGGGCATATGATGAAGCAGAAGCTTGCCCTGATCGCGGGCGGAGGATGCATGAGCGAGCGCGCCGCTGCAAACGCATATTACAGCCACGTGGTCTGGAGGCACCTCCATGGGGGATCCTGCCGATGCCTCCTGTGCGGCCCCAACCGGACCGAACGTGAGCGGGTCCCGAGCTTCGTCGACTGGCTCGATGTGGTCCTCGCGTTGTGGGTGGCGGAGGCGGGCTGCGAGGAGCGCTGAGGCGGGGGCTAGACGCGTGGCGCCGACGCGAGATAGGTCTGCCGGGCCGTCTCGACACCGCTCCCATAGGGGACCTTGGCCCCGAAGGATCGCAGGATGTGCTCCAGCCCATTCAGGACCGTCAACACCGTGCTCAGCTGCGCGTTGTACCCCATCGTCCCGATGCGCCAGATCCGGCCGCGCAGCGGACCGAATGAGGTGGCGACCTCGACGCCAAACTCGCTGAGCAGCCGCAGCCGGCCCGCCTCGTCCGGAACACCCTCGGGGAGCAGCACCGCGGTGATCATCGGGAGACGGTGGTTGGGGTCTCCGAACAGCTGAAGTCCCATCGCCGCAAGCCCCGCCTTTAACGCGGTGCCGACCCGGTGATGCCGCAGAATCCTCGCGTCCAGCCCCTCTT
>VBAO01000221.1:1721-5689 GCA_005883865.1 Candidatus Segetimicrobium genomatis | reverse complement strand
GCCGCAAGCGTATCCGCGGTCTCGCCCGACTGGCTGATCGCGACGGCCAGGGTCCCCGTCCCCACGAGCGGGGCTCGGTAGCGAAATTCGCTCCCCAGGTCGGGCTCCGCCGGGATCTGCGCCAGCCGCTCGATCAGCGTCCGCCCGACGGCGCACGCGTAGTACGCGGTGCCGCAGGCCACCAGCCACACCTTGGACAGCCGGCGGACGAACTCGGGACCGAGGGCCACACCGTCGAGGACGATCTCCCGGTCGTCGGGGAGCCGCCCCATCAGCGTCTCCTGCAGCGCCCGCGGCTGCTCGTGGATCTCTTTGAGCATGAAGTGGGCGTATCCACCCTTCTCGGCGGCGGCCGTGTCCCAGGTGATCCGCATGGGGTCCCGGGCGATGCGGCCGCCCCCGATGCGGGAGATGACCACGCCGCCCCGGCGCAGCACCGCGAGTTCGCCATCCTCGATGAGGACAACATCGCGCGTATAGGGCAGGAGGGCCGGGATGTCGGAGGCCAGGAACGTCTCCTCGCGGCCCAACCCGACGATCAGCGGGCTGATCCGCCGGACGGCGACGATCTTGTCGGGCTCATCCGCGGACAGCACGACCAGCGCGTACGCCCCCGAGGTCAGCGCGACCGCCTCCTCGACGGCCCGCGGAAGATCCCCGCGGTAGGCCTCCTCGATGAGATGCGCAAGGACTTCGGTGTCGGTATCGGAACGGAACCGGTGGCCGCGCCGGGTGAGCGCCTCCTTGAGCGCGAGGAAGTTCTCGATGATCCCGTTGTGGATGACGACGACCCGGCCGCGGCAGTCGGCGTGCGGATGCGCGTTCTCGTCCGACGGGCGCCCGTGGGTCGCCCACCGGGTGTGCCCGATCCCCACCGCGCCGGCGAGGGGCGTCCGACCCAGGATCTCGACCAGCTGCGACAGCTTGCCCTGGGATTTCACGACCTCGATGCCGCCGTTCTGGACGACGGCCACCCCGGCCGAATCGTAGCCGCGATATTCCAGACGGCGCAAGCCGTCCACGAGGACCGGGACGGCCTGCCGGTCCCCGATGTATCCCATGATGCCGCACATGGATGCCTCCTGATCGCCCCGCGCACGTCGCGCTCCCCCGCCCCCCATGGGGGCAGGCGGGCGGCAGACGGGCAGAGATCGGCCCATCGATAGATCCGTCGGGGCGGAATCCGGCAGCGGCAGGGACCCCTGCTCGCAGCGGCGCGCGGGTGGGGTGACCGCCGCACCGCTCGCTGCTCAGTGGATTGGGCTTGCGTCCTGGACGCCTTTTGTCCCCGGGGTCGCCCCCGGGTTTTGGCAGCGTCCTCAAGACCGGACCGGCCTAGGGTCACCCGCCGAATGGGAGCCGCGTGGCTCCGCTCGAGATCCCCTTCCTCGTCAACTCGCCGCGCGAGCACGGCGAGTTCCGGCGCTTCGTGGAATCCTGCTCCCCTCCACCTCCCCGTGGACCGCGACGCGCCGCCGCTCGGCGGCGCGGTCCGTTCCCAGCCGAATCTTACCTCAGATCGACACGGAATGGAAGCGTCCATGATCCCGCTAGGGGCCGCCTCCAGCCGTCTCCTCCTCCGGCACCGCCGCGGACGCTGTGCCTCCGAGCCGGCGGCCGATCAGGTCGCACAACTGCCGGGCGATCAACTCCGCCGTCGCCGCATCCTCGTGCTCGACCATCACCCGGACGAGCGGCTCCGTGCCCGAGGCCCGGATCAGCAGCCGTCCACGCGTTCCGAGGCGCTGCTCCGCCTGCGCCGCCGCCGTCGCGATCACGGGGTCGGTGGCCCAGCGACCGGGGTTGGCCACCCGGACGTTGAGCAGGACCTGTGGATACCGGACGAACGGCGCGCTGAGGTCTTCGAGCGCGCGGCCGCTCTCGAGGATCGCGTTCGTGAGCTCGATCGCGGTCACGAGCCCGTCGCCCGTCGTCGCCCGATCGAGGAAAAGCACGTGGCCGCTCTGCTCTCCCCCCACGCGCGCGCCGGTCTCCAGCATCCGTTCCAGGACGTACCGGTCGCCCACCCGGACCCGCTCGAGCCTGATCCCGGCGCCCCGCAGGGCCTGCTCCAGCCCCAGGTTGCTCATCACCGTCGCCACGACGAGCGCGCCTGGAAGCTGGGCGCGGGCATGCCGGTGCAGCGCGGTGATCCCCATGATCGTGTCGCCGTCGATCAGCCGCCCGCGCCGGTCGGCGGCGATGACGCGATCCCCGTCCCCGTCGTGCGCGAACCCCAGATCGGCGCGGTGGGCCACCACCGCCTGCTGGATGACCTCAGGATGCGTCGAGCCGCATCCCACATTGATGTTCGTCCCATCCGGAGCCGCATACAGGGGGATGACCGTCGCCCCCAGGCGCTCCCACAGGGCCGGCGCGATCCGGCTCATCGCTCCGTTCGCGCAATCCAGCGCCACGCGCCAGCCCCCCAGCCGCCCGCGCGCGAGCCCCAGGGCGAAGGCGAGGTAGCGCTCACCGGCATCGGGGACCTCGTGGATCCGCCCCACCTCGCTCCCGGTGGGGCGGGAGCGCCCCGCCACCCCGTCGATCGCGGCTTCGATCGCGGCCTCCATCGCGTCCGGGAGCTTGAAGCCCGTCCCGGCAAAGAACTTCACACCGTTGTCCTCGACCGGGTTGTGGGAGGCCGAGATGACGATGCCCGCGCTCACCGCGAGCGCGCGGGAGAGGTGGGCGACCCCGGGCGTGGGGAGCACGCCCAGCCGGAGCACGTCGGAGCCTGCCGAGCAGATCCCGGCGGCCATGGCCGCTTCGAGCAGATCGCCCGAGATCCGGGGGTCGCGCCCAAGCGCGAACCGGCCGCGCCCGGCGCCGGCCAGCACCGCCACCGCCGCCCGGGCCACCCGATCGACGAGTTCGGTCGAGAGGTCGGCGTTCGCGATGCCCCGGATCCCGTCGGTCCCGAACAGCCGGCCCACTGCGACTAGGAGGGAGAGAGAATGACCAGGACCTGCGCCGGGCGGATCGTGAGGACATGCACGCCCTGGGGGAGGATCGCACGCGGGGTCGCCGTGTACTGCCCGGGCTGACGGCCGGCGGCGCTGACTTCGACGGTCACCGCCTGCGCGGTGAGGCGCCGCACGACGTCCTGGGGCCCTTCGACCTGGAGATCGATATGGTCGGGCACGACCCGGGACGCGTTGCCCGCCGGGACGCCGACCACGCGGACCGGCACCGCGCGGAGAATCGTCGACAAGAGGCCGCGACCCACGTGCACCGTCACCGTGACCTGCAGGACCGACGCCGTCACGTTCGGGGGCAGCTGCAGCAACACCCGGCGGCTGAAGTCGCCCCGGGCCTTGCCCGCATCCACCGGGGTGGTGGGCGCACTCACGATCGTCCGCAAGACCGAACCCGGACCGGTCAGGGTGACCGTCCCCGGGTCGGGGGTGGCGCTGGTCACCACGAGCGCCTGCGGGGGCGTGCCCACGATCGTCGGGACGATGGGCACGACTTTGCTGACCGCGCCCTCATGCACCACGAGCGTGACGCCCACGATCTTCGGGGTGACCTGCACGCCCGGCACCGGCTGCCCATTCGCATCGGCGGGCAGCACGGGGAGCGACCCCGCCACCTCCTGCCGGAGCGCGCCGGTGTCGACCGAGATGAGCGCATGGCGGACCGCATCCACCTGGCGGGCCGGCCCCGTCACGATCACATAGGGAGGCGAGGTGCGGGGATTGCCGATGACGACGCCCTCCGGGGGACGCCCGATGAGGCTGACCTCGACCGGGAGGCGCCTGCTCGCCACGGTGTCGAGCACGACGAAGATGGACGCGGGCCTCTGGTCCACCACCTGGACGTCGCGCGCGGGGATACTCACCACGATCGGAACCTGGGGGTGCTCGCCCGGGCCGAGCCCGGACAGGTCCACATACGCCTCCACGAGCCTGGGATCCAGGAGGACGATCTGGGGGCGAGGACCCTGGAGCCGGACCGTCACCTTGACG
>VBAO01000221.1:0-1654 GCA_005883865.1 Candidatus Segetimicrobium genomatis | reverse complement strand
GCGACGGCCAGCACGAAGTAGAGTTGGCGCTCGCCCCACAGCAACCTCATTCGCTGCGCCTCCGGGCCCACTGCCAGAACTCCGGCACCCGAACCGGCACCGGCACGTGGAGCGCCGGCACGCGGAACGGGGCGGCCCGAACCTGGGGGCCGATGAGACCCAGCAGGCTGACCTTGAGCTCCTCCTCGGTGAGCCCGCGGCTGATCCGGCCTTCCCGCGCGAGGGACAGCGACCCCGTTTCCTCGGAGACCACGACCGCGACCGCGTCGGTCTCCTCCGTGACCCCCATCGCCGCCCGGTGACGGGTCCCCAGCGCCCGGCTCAGGCCGGGGCGCCCGGTGAGCGGCAGGAGACACCCCGCCGCCACCACACGGTCGCCGCGGATGATCACCGCGCCATCGTGCAGCGGGGTGTTGGGGAAGAAGATGTTGATCAGGAGTTGGACCGTGGCGACACCGTCGATCCGGATCCCGGTCTCGATGAAATCGGCCAGCCCCACACGGCGCTCGAGGACGATGAGGGCGCCGATCTTCCTGGACCCGAGGATGCGCGCGGCCCGGGCGACATCGTTCACGAGGCGGATCCGCGCCTCCCGATCGAGCCCGGCGAAGTGGAGGCCCAGCAGGGAGACCCCGCCGCGCCCCAGCTGCTCGAGCATCCGGCGCAGCTCGGGCTGGAAGAGGATGAGCAGCGCGATCGGCACCAGCAGGCTGACGCGGCTCAGGAGCCACTGCAGCGTGTACAGCTGCAGCCACTGGCTCACCGCGTACGCGGCGAACAGGACCCCCAGGCCGATCACGAGCTGCACCGCCCGGGTGCGCCGGACCAGCATGAGGATCTGGAACACGATCAGGCTGACCACCAGGATGTCGATGATGTCGGAGGGACCAATCGGCGGCAACGACACCGGCATCTCAGAGCACCTCGGCCAGGAGCGCCTTCTGCGTGTGGAGCCGGTTCTCCGCCTCGTCGAGCGCCACCGACCGGGGACCGTCCAGGATCTCGTCGGTGATCTCCTCGCCCCGGTGCGCCGGCAGGCAGTGGGTCACCACCGCATGCGCGGGCGCGTGGGCCAGGAGCGCGGCGTTCACCTGGTACCGGGTGAACGCCCGCCGGCGGGCCGCGGCCGTGGCCTCCTGCCCCATGCTGGTCCAGACGTCCGTGTAGACGACGTCCGCATCGCGGACGGCGGCGGCGGGGTCGTCGGAGAGCTCGAGGGCGCCGCCCGCACCGGCCGCGAGCGACCGCCCCTGGCGGATGGTCTCCGCATCGAGGCCGTAGTCCTTGGGCGTGGCGACCGCGACCGCCATCCCGAGCGCCGTCCCTCCATAGACGAGCGAGCGGAGGACATTGTTCCCGTCCCCCACCCAGGCCAGCCGGATCCCCTTGAGCCGGCCAAACCGCTCCTGGATCGTCAGGAGCGCCGCGAGCGCCTGGCACGGGTGCTCCCGATCGGAGAGCGCGTTCAATACGGGGATGCGGGCGTGCTCGGCGAGGGCTTCGACCGTGCCGTGCGCGAACGTCCGGGCCGCGATTCCGTCCACCCACCGCTCCAGGTTTCGGGCCACGTCCGCCGGGATCTCCCGAGACCCCATCTGAATGTCGTGGGGACCGAGGTACACCGCGTGCCCCCCCAGCTGCAACATCCCCGCCT
>VBAO01000220.1 GCA_005883865.1 Candidatus Segetimicrobium genomatis | reverse complement strand
CACGCGCTCCCCCATCGCCAGCGACACCGCGTAGTGCTCCGCCTCAAACCCAAAAGACCCGGCCATTCCGCAGCACCCGGAGTCGACCTCCCGAACGGTGGCCCCGGGCAGCCACCGGAGCGCGGCGAGTGACGGCTGCGTGCCCACCAGCGCCTTCTGGTGACAGTGGCCGTGCAGGAGGACGGTCCGCGCCCGATGGGCGAACGGCAGGCGGATGCCGCGCTCATGGAGGTGGACGAGAAATTCCTCGATCATGACGGTCTGGCGCGCCACCGCCTCCGCGGCGTCGCCCGGGACGAGATCGGGGTACTCATCCTTGAGCGTGACGGTACACGACGGCTCCAGCCCGACGATGGGGATGCCGTCGTCCGCCACGCCCCGGAGCCGGCGCGTATTGCCCTCCGCGAGCGCCTGCGCCCCGCCCAGCAGCCCGTTGCTGATCATCGGGCGGCCGCAGCAGCCGGCGGGCGCGAGGAGCACCTGACACCCCGCGGTTTCCAGCAGCCGGACCGCCGCCCGCCCGATCGACGGATAGTAGAACTCGGTAAACGTATCCACCAGCAGCGCCACACGGCCGCCGCCGGGAAGCCGGGCGGCCGCGCCCCGCGCGCGGGCCGGGCCGTTCGGCCGGGCGGAAAACCACCGGGAGAAGCGCTGGCGGGCGAACCCGGGCAGCCGTCGCCCCGCGTGGATGCCGATGGTCCAATGGAGGAGCCACCGGGCCGGCGCGCTCCCCAGCACCCAGTTGGAGAGCGGGGCGGTCGCGCACCCGAGCCGCCCCAGCGCGGCGGCGTGGCCAAACATCCGCGCCCGGAGCGGCGTCCCGTGCGCGCGGTAATAGCGCGCCAGAAACTCGTGCTTCAATTTGGCCATGTCGACGTTGCTGGGGCACTCCGCTTTGCAGGCCTTGCAGCCGATGCAGAGGTCCATCACCTCGTACAGCCCGCGGCCGACCAGGGCGTCCGGGGGGAGGCGCCCGGAGATCGCCGCGCGGAGGGCGTTGGCGCGGGCCCGCGTGGTGTCCCCTTCGGCCATCGTGACCATATAGGAGGGGCACATCGTGCCGCTCCCCACCTTCCGGCAGGCGCCCACCCCGCTGCACAACTCCACCGCGTTGGCGAATCCCCCGTCCCGGGTGAAATCCTGGACCGTGGGGAGCGCGATCGCCCGGTACGCCGGACTGTAACGCAGCGACTCGGTCATCGGGGGGGCGTCGACGATCTTCCCGGGGTTCATCCGCCCCTCCGGATCGAACGCGGCCTTGACCTCGCGGAACGCCTGGTACAGCGCCGACCCGAACAGCTTCTCGTTGAAGTGGCTGCGCGACAGCCCGTCCCCGTGCTCGCCGCTCATCGCGCCCCCGAACTCCTGGACCAGGTCGCTCACCTCGGTGGCGATCTGGGTCATGGTGGTGAGGTCGCGCGCATTCTTGAGGTCGAGGATCGGCCGCGTATGCAGGAGGCCGACGCTGGCATGGCCGTAGAACGAGGCGCGGGTGCCGTGGCGCTCGACGATCTCTCGAAACCGCCGGACGTACTCGGCGACGCGCGCGGGGTCCACCGCCGTGTCCTCGACGAACGCGACCGGCTTCCGCGCCGTCTTCATCCCCAGCAGGAGGCCGACCCCCGCCTCGCGGATCTGCCAGAGGTTCGCCTGGGCCTCGGGCTCGATCGCCCTGACCATGGCCCCCCGAAACCCCCGCCGCCGCATTCGGGCTTCGAGGGCGTCGAGCCGGGGGATGAGCGCCTCGCGGCTCTCCCCGCCGTACTCGACGGCGATCAGCGCCTCCGGGTCTCCCTCGACGAACGTCATCTTCTTCGAGTAGTCGCGCATCTGGCGGGCCATGTCCAGGACGATCTTGTCGATGACCTCGACCGCGGTCGGGCGGGTGTCGAGGATCTCCGCCGTGACCTCCAGCGCCCGAATGAGGTCATCGAAGTGGAGCACCCCCACGACCGTCGCCCCGAGCCGCGGGACGATGGCGACCGTGGCCTCCGTCACCGTGGCGAGCGTCCCTTCCGAACCCACGATCAGCTTGGCGAGGTTCACCGGGCCGCCCGGCGGGAACGCGTCGAGGTTGTACCCGCCGACCCGGCGGTGGACCTTGGGAAAGCGCCGCGCCACCTCGTCACGGGTCCGCTCGACGATTTCCGGGATCCGCCGGTACAGGACGCCCTCCGCGTCCTCCCGGCTCGCGCGGACGGCCACCTGCTCGGGCTCCACGGGGCCGAACGTCACGGCCTCGCCCCCGGCGAGCAGCGCCCGCACCGACCGCACGCTGTCGATCGTCTTGCCGTACACGAGCGATCGCGAGCCGGAGGAGTTGTTCCCGATCATGCCCCCGATCGTCGCCCGGTTGGCGGTCGAGGTCTCCGGCCCGAAGATCATCTTGTGCGGCGCCAGCGCGGCCGCCAGGTCGCTGCGCACCACCCCCGGCTGGACCCGCGCCCAGCCGGCTTCCGCGTTGACCTCCAGGATCCGGTTCATGTACTTGGAGAAGTCCATCACCACGGCACGACCGACCGCCTGCCCGGCCAGGCTCGTCCCGCCCCCGCGCGGGAGCACCGGAACCCCGGCCCGGCGCGTCGTCTCGAGCGCCGCCTGCACGTCATCGGCGTCCCGGGGGAGGATCACCCCGATCGGCTCGATCTCGTAGATGCTCGCGTCGGTGCTGTACAACGCGCGAGAGACGGCGTCGAACCGCACTTCGCCGCGAACGGCCCGGCGAAGCTCTCGGACGAGCGTCTCGGTCTCGGATGCGCTCCCCATGGTCACATGACGTTCCGCATCTCTCCCCCGAGGTACCCGGCCACGGCGACGAGCCCCGCGCCGAGCAGCGACAACAGCAGCGCGCCCGGGCTCAGCCGGTGCTCCGTCCGCCAGCGCCAGACGAAGACCCCGAGGTACGCGGCGGTCGAGCTGTATGCCAGCCAGCTGTGCACCCGGTGCCGGAGCAGCACTCCGGTCGCGACCCCTTGGCGCTCCTGCGCCAGGAGGTCTGTCCATCCGAACAGGATGCTGACGGCCGCGCCGACGAGCCCGAGCCCGACGAGCCAGAATGCCATCTCCCGAAAGATGGCCTTCTCGCGCCGCAATCCGAGCAGGTCAAAGAAGGTGCTGGTGAGCCAGAGCGCGATGGGGAAGTGCACGACATTGGGATGGAAAAGCATACGCCCGATGCTTCTCTTCGCCCGGCCGTTGAACCTCCACATCCGCCCCCGCGCCTTCGATCGGGGTGCAGCGGGAGGTGGGACGCTTCAGATGGAGCTCATCGGGCAGGGGACGGTTGGATGGCGGCGCGGAACGAGTCGGCCCTACCTCAGCGCCTCCGAAAGCCGCCGCCGCTCCAGCCACGCCTCCGCCCAGCGCAGCATGAAGGCATCGGCCTCTTCCTTCGTGGGAAACGTCTCGACGTCGCGGGGCGCAATCACGTATTCGAGCCCCGGATCGCCGGCCTCCCGCACCGCGGCTTTCGGCCTCCACCCTTTCCGGAGGCCGCGCCCGGACGGCACCCATTCCGACTGAGGTTCGATGTGGCAACCGTTGTGCTCGAACAATCCCTCGCTCATTCGGTCCCCTCCGGGGTCCCCGTCATGCCATCGGTGTATACCCGAATGCACGACGCTCAAGACAGACCCGCCGATCCGGAGGGGGAGGCAGGCGGCGATGCCCATGTCGTTATTGCCCAGACCACCGGAACGCCGTGTAGTCGGCGCACTTCCCGGTGTGATCCCAGCGGAATCCGTGGTCCGTGTACCGGCTCGTCACGCCATACGCCTGCACGAGCTCGGGAAACAGCGGGTGGGCGTTGTGCTTGACGACTTCCTGATCGGGCGCCGCCGACCCCGGGACCGCCTGGACCACGGCCTCCAGGATGCCGGGAATGCTCGCACTGCGTTTCTTGCCCTCGTTCTTGTAGGAAAT
>VBAO01000219.1 GCA_005883865.1 Candidatus Segetimicrobium genomatis | reverse complement strand
CGACGGGCGGGCGATCCAGGGCCTGACGCCCGATGCGATCGCCGCGCTCGGAGGGGCCCGGACCTTTCAAATGCCGCGGGTGTTCCGTCACATGACCGTGCTGGACAACCTGCTCCTCCCATTCTGCGCCGATCACCGGCGCGCCCCGTGGGCGGAGGCGCGCCGGACATCCCGCCGGATCCTCGAGTTCGTGGGACTGGACCAGCTGGCCCCCGCCGAGGCGCGGGTCCTATCCGGCGGGCAGGCGATGCTGCTCCAACTCGCGCGCTGCCTGGTCCAGCGGCCGCTCAGGCTGTGCATGCTCGACGAGCCGTTTGCCGGCGTGCACCCGGCGATCAAGGACCGGATGGTCGCGGCGATCCTCGAGATCAACCGGCGGGAGGGGGTCGCCTTCCTCGTCGTCAGCCACGAGATGGCCACCCTGCGAAAATTGAGCCGCCGGGTGTCGGTGATGCACAACGGGGAGTGGATCGCCGAAGGGACGTTCGACGAGGTCGCCCGCGACGCCCGGGTGGTCGAGGCCTACCTCGGCGTCCACCGGCCCGCCGCCCCGGCGGGCGGGGCGGCGCCTGGAGCGCCACCGTATGCTGTGGGTTGACCGGGTGGTCGCCGGGTATCACCCGGGGATCGATATTCTCGACGACCTCACCCTCCGGGCGGAGGCGGGCCGGATCACCGCGGTCATCGGCCCCAACGGGGCGGGGAAGTCGACCCTCCTCCGGGTGGTGTTCGGCCTGCTCCCGCCCCGCGGGGGCCGCGTGCTGTTCCGGGAGCGTGAGATCCAGGGGGTGCCGGCCGACGCGCGCAAGCGGATGGGGATCGGCTACGTCCCGCAGGGGCCGAGCACGTTTCCGCAGATGACGGTCGAGGAGAACCTCCTGGTCGGGGGGTGGACGATCCGGCACGACCGGGTGCGATTGCGGGACCGCCTCGAGCATGTCTACGCGCTGTTTCCGGCCTTGGCCGGGGTCCGGCGCGTCCGGGCGACGGTCTCCTGGTCGACGAGCCAACGGCCGGGCTCGCGCCGCGCGTGGCGGGCGAGGTCTACGATCTCCTCGTCCGCAGCCGCGCGCTCGGCATCACGGTCCTGCTGGTGGACCAGAACATCGCCGAGGCGGTGACCGTGGCAGACGATGTCTACCTGATCGTCATGGGGCGCGTGGAGCGGCAGGGGCCGCGCGAGGTGTTCGCGCGGGATCTCCGCGCCATCGTCCAGGAGACATTGGTCGGGACGGTGCCGCCGGCTCCGTGAGGGCCCAGGCCACGCCGGACCCGCACCGGAAGGGGGACCAGCATGGGTAGACGAATCGTGATCGCCGTCCTGGTGGCGGCGGCCGTCGCCGCGGGGAGCGGAGCGCCGGGGTGGTCCGCCGCGGCGCCCATCGCGCTCGGAGTGTTGACCCCGCTCTCCCCTCCGGGCGATGCCGCGGCCGGACAGCTGATCGTCCACGGCGCCGAACTCGGCATCCAGTACATCAACACCGTGATGGGCGGGCTCTTCGGGGGCAGGGACGGGTGCCAGCGGCCGGCCACCCAGGTCCGGCTGGCGGTCGAAGACGACAGCGGCGTCCCGGAGAAGGCGATCGCGGGGTTCCGGCGGCTGGTCTCGGAAGACCACGCGGTGGCGGTGTGGGGCGCATTCCACAGTTCCGCGATGCTCGCCGCGGCCCCGCTCGCGGATGAGTTCAGGGTGCCGTACATCAGCACCCAGGCGTCGGTCGCGGACGTCACGAAGCGGCATTTCGCCGCCGTGTTCCGGGCCCACGCGATCGACACCGACCGCGTCGCCGCCTGGAGCGGATTCATCCAGGCCCAGGGCTGGCACAAGGTGGCGATGCTCGCCGAGAACACCGACTACGGCATCGCGCTGATGGAGGCCACGAAGGCGCTGATCGCGGCCGGGAAACTCGACGCGACCCTGGAGGCGGTCATCTTCGACCGGACGTCCTCCGACCTGACGCCCCAGCTCCTGAAGTTCAAGGCGGCCCGGCCGGACCTCGTGCTCAACGTCGGGGTGGGCACCCCCGCGTACCTGATCGTCAAGCAGGCGCACGATGTCGGGTTGTTCCCCCAGGTGCCGATGCTCGCCTCCTACGACTTCCCCGTGCGGCCCGAGTATTGGAAGAACCTCGGGCCGGCGGGGGTCTCCCTGGCCTTCATCTCCTACTACCATCCGCGGATGGCGATGACCGCGCTCGGGAAGTGGGCGGCCCTCGAGCACGCGAAGCGGTACCATGACGTGGCGGTCTACGCCAACCTCAATTCCTTCGGGGACGCCGTGATCGTCGCCCAGGCGATGAACCAAGCGTGCAGCAGCGATCCCAGGCAGATCATCGCCGCCCTGGAGCGGGGCCGATTTACCAACTGGATCAGCACCGAGGTGACGTTTCCCCGCGCGGAGGGCGTCGCCTGGCACCAGTGGTCGCCGCCGATGATCATCCTTCAATGCACGCGGGGCGAGCAGACCTACGACACGACGCCGATCCTCTACCCGCCCACGATGAAGACGGGGACGTACACGGCGCCCCGATAGCGCGCTCCGTCGTGGACGCCACCCTCATCGCCCAGTACGCGCTCGCCGGGCTCGTGATCGGGGTGATCTACTGCCTGATGGCGGTGGGGATCACGTTCATCTACAGCGTCATGAAGATGATCAACTGGGCGATGGGCGAGTTCTACATGCTCGGCGGGTACCTCCAGTATCTGTTGCTCTCCACGTGGCTCGGTCCGTCCCGATGGTATCTCGCGTTGCCGCTGGCCGTCCTGGGCGTGGGGCTGCTCGGCATGGGGATCCAGCGGGTGCTGCTTCGGCCGATGTTCGTGGGCCAGGGCGAGCGGCTGGACGAGTACGCGACGATCGTGACGATCAGCCTCACGGTGCTGTTCCGGAACCTTGCGATCGTCGTCTTCGGGCCGTACCAGTTTTCCCCGCGAGACTACGCCCCACCGGTGCAGGTGGGGCCCCTCCCCCTCAACGGCAGCCGGCTGGTCGCGTTCCTGGGGGCGGTCATCCTCCTAGGGGCGTTTGCGGTCGTGGTGCGGTGGTCGTGGTTCGGGCGGGCCCTGCGGGCGGCGGCCCAAAACCGCCTCGGCGCGCTCTCCGCGGGGATCGATCTCCCGCGGATGGACATGCTCGCCTTCGGTGTGGGCGTCGCCTTGGCGGGGGCGGCCGGGGCGCTCCTGGCCCCGGTGTTCCTCGTCTTTCCCGAGAGCGGAGCGGTGAGCACCGTCAAGGGTTTCGAGATCATCGTGATCGGCGGTCTCGGCTCGATCCCGGGCAGCATCGTCGGCGGGCTGCTGCTCGGGCTGGTGGAAAGCCTGGGCTCGGTCTTTCTCTCGGCGTCGTTTCGCGACGTGTACGGGTTCGGACTGCTGCTGCTGGTGCTCGCGCTGCGGCCCGCCGGGCTCTGGGGCGAGCGGGCTCGGGAGGCCTAGCCACGGCTCGGGCCGGCATCGCCGCAGGCGGGGTTGCGGCGGCGGCGCTCCTGCCCCTCCTCCTCGGCGATTACCCCGTCCACGTCCTGGTCGTGGCCTGGTACTACGTCGTCATGGCGTCGAGCTGGAACCTCATCGCGGGGTACACCGGCCTGTTCTCCCTCGCGCACCACGTCCTGAGCGCCATCGGCGGATATACCTCGGCGCTCGTCGTGATTCGCACGGGCGTCCCGATTCCGCTCGGGATCGTCGCGGGAGGCATCGCCGCCGGCGCCGCCGGGTACCTGATCGGCGCCCTGACGCTGCGAATGCGCGCGCTGTACCTGGCGCTCGCGACGTGGGCGTTCGCCGAGTCGACCCGGGTCGTCGTCTCGATGGAGTACGGGATCACGCGGGGCGATCTGGGGCTCCCCGTCCCCAGGCTCTTCCACACCATCTCCCCGCGGCCGTCCTACGAACTGTTCCTGGCCCTCGCGGCGGCCACGGTCGCGGGCGTGTGGTGGCTGCTGCGTTCCAGGATCGGCTACCGGCTGCGGGCGATCCGGGACGATGAAGGGGCGGCGCGGGCCGCGGGGGTCAACACGGTGCGGTGGAAGCGCTTCGTGTTCGCCGCGGGCAGCGCGGCGGCCGGGGTGGCGGGGGCGGCCTACGGACACTACATCGGGCTCCTGAGCCCCGCCGGCATGAAGTTCGACGAGATGGCGCTGATTATCATCATGGTGATCCTCGGCGGCCAGCGGACGGTCGCCGGCCCCGTGGCCGGCGCCCTCGTCGTAGAGCTCGTCTCGGAGACGCTGCGCGCGTACGGCCAGATCCGGATGGTCCTATTCGCGCTCGTCGTGCTCGGGATGATGCGCCTGTATCCTCCGGGGCTGGTCGGCATGGCGCAGGCGGCGGCGCAGCGGATCGCGGGGGCCGGGTCGCGGCGGGCCGCACGTGAGCGCGCGTCATGACGGAATGCGCCGCTCCCGCGGCGAATACCCAGTTCGGGAGGCGGCGAAGCCCGCCTCCACCTGATACACGGACGTCGGGGCGACCATCCCGGCCGGCCCCGCCCAGGAGGCGGACCGATGCAGATCTCGACGAGCGCCCGGTCGATCACGCCCTCGATGACGATCGGGATGGACGATCGGGCGCGCCGGCTGCGGCGGCAGGGGGTCGACATCGTCAGCTTCGCCGCGGGCGAGCCGGACTTCGATACTCCCGAGGTGATCAAGCG
>VBAO01000218.1 GCA_005883865.1 Candidatus Segetimicrobium genomatis | reverse complement strand
CGCAGCGACGCGAAGAGCAGCAGCCCGACGACGACCGGCAGCAGCCACCAGGCCGCCACGCCCCGGCGGCCCAACATCGAGGTGACGGCCAGCGCCGCGATCACCCCGGCCGCCACGGTCCAGTCGTCGCCGACGATGAAGGCGTACCAGAATCGCACGAACCCGAGCGCGGCGGACCCCATCTCACCCGGCCGTGAACGCTCGAACCTGTTGGTGCCGCAGCCACGAGGTCAGACCCAGCGACACGAGCGCGAGGAACGCGTCCACGCCTGCGCCCTCCGCGCCCCAGAACATCCCGAATGAGGTGAGGAGCAGGCCCACCGCAAACTTCATCGTGTTCTCCGGGACGGCGCTGAGCGGCCGATGCAGGAAGACGCCGGCGATCCCGACCAGCACCACCGCGGCGACCGCGCCGGAGACCACCAGGGGAAAGGTCCCCGGCGCGCTCGCGAAGGTGACGACGATGAACGCCACCTCCAGCCCCTCGAGCAGCACGCCCTTGAACGACAGGGTGAAGGCGTACCAGTCGAGGCCCGCGCGGATCACCGTGCCGGCCGCCTGCGCGGCGGTCAGTTGCGTGCGGAACGCCTCGGCTTCATCGTGGAGCGCGACGTAGCCGCTCGCCCGGAGGATGGCCTTGCGGAGCCACTGCAGGCCAAGCAGCAGCAGGAGCGCCCCGACCACGAGGCGCAGCGCGTCGATCGGGATGCGCGCGAGCGCGGGGCCGAGGAGGGCCACGATCACGGCCAGCGACAGGGTCGCCGTGGCCACGCCGACGAGGGTCGACCGCCAGCCGCGGGTGATCCCGACCGCGAGCACGATCGTCAACGCCTCGACCATCTCGACCCCGGAGGCCAGAAACGTGGCGAGGACCAGCAGGAGCCCGTGCACGGGATACCTACGGCGTCTTCGACGGGGCCGGGGTGGATCGTCCGCCCGAGTCGACGAACGGCTGGAGCAGCTTGGTGAACTCCATCGGGAACACAAACTTGGTCGCCGGGCTCGCCCCGAGCGCCTTCAGGGCCTCCAGGTACTGCAGGCTCATCGTGTTGGTGTCGACGGTCCTGGCGACTTCGAAGATCTTGCCGAGGGCCAGCGAGAACCCTTCGGCCCGCAGGATCGCCGCCTGACGGTCGCCCTCCGCCTTGAGGATCGCCGCCTGCTTTTCCCCTTCCGCGATGGTGATCGCGGCCTGCTTCTTCCCGTCGGCCTCGGTGACGAGCGCGCGCCGGCTTCGCTCCGCGGACATCTGGCGGGTCATCGCCTCCTGGACGTCCTTCGGCGGGGTGATCTCGCGGATCTCCACGGTGGTCACCTTGACACCCCACCGTTCTGTGACCTCGTCGAGCTTGGCGCGCAGGACCTGGTTGATCTGGTCCCGCTTCGCCAGAACGTCGTCGAGGATGATGTCGCCGATCACCGCCCGCAGCCCCGTGGTGGCGATCCCCTGCGCCGCGCCGGCGAAGTTCCCGACCTTGATCACGCTGAGCCCGGGATCAACGACCTTCCAGTAGATCAGGAAGTCGATGGAGATGGGCGCGTTGTCCTTGGTAATGCACGTCTGCGCGGGGATCTCGAGGAAGAGCTCCCGGAGGTCCACCCAGACGGCCTTGTCGATGACCGGAACGATGTAGACGACCCCCGGGCCCTTATCGCCGGTGCTCCGTCCCAGCCGAAACACGACCAGGCGCTGGTACTCGCGGACGACCTTGACGCCGTTCCATAAGAGGAGTCCCACGACGATCAAGACAGCAAGCGTGTATCCCATCTCCACCCCTCCCGTCCGACGACCCCTTCGCCTCCATAGAAATCCCCCCCTGCCGGCTCTCCTGCCATCCGAGCCGGCGTCGTGGGCCCGACGGGGGCGGCCTCCGGACCGCAGGGACCCCGCAGACCCTCGCCGAAGAGTATACTCTTTCCAGGCTAGCCAACGAGGGTATCGCAATGTCCCCAGGCGGGAACCAGCAGCGCAATCGGAGTCACTGGAACGGCCGCGAAACGACCGATGACGCCGTGAGCGGTGCCCTGATGGCATCCGAGTCTCGTCACTCCCCCTACGACATCGTCGCCGTGGCGGCGTCCGCCGGAGGGCTCGCCGCGTTGGGGCGCGTCCTGGCCGGGTTGCCCGAAGATTTTCCGGCCACGATCGTCGTCGTCCAGCACCTCGATCCCAGGCACCACAGCCTCATGGCGGAGATCCTCAGCCGGCGGACCGGGCTGCAGGTGCGAGAGGCAAAGGAGGGCGACAGCCTCCACCTGCACACCGTGTATATCGCCCCTCCGGATTACCATCTCCTGGTCAATTCCGACGGGACGCTTTCGCTCTCCCATTCGGAACTCGTCCATTTCCTCCGCCCTTCCGCAGATCTGCTCTTCGAATCGGTGGCGGCCAGCTTCAAGGAGCGCGCCATTGCCGTCGTCCTGACCGGCACCGGGTCGGACGGCGCGATGGGGATTCAGGCGATCAAAAAGATGGGCGGGACCGTCATTGCCCAGGACGAGGGCACGTCTGAATTCTTCGGCATGCCGTCCGCGGCCATCAAGACTCAGAATGTCGATTTCATTCTGCCGCTCGACGAGGTCGCCGCCGCCCTGGTCACGCTGATGAAGGGTGAGGCCCGATGAGCGACGAGTTCGACCCCAAACTGGAGAACCTCCTCGATTACGCGCAGAATCGAGAAGCGCATGCAGACGGTCGGCGTGTCGCACTTCAGCGAATACATCGATCATCTGGAGGTGCACCCCGCAGAGTTCGCCTCCCTCTTCAACACCATCCTCATCAATGTCACCGAGTTCTTCCGCGATCCTCCCGCCTGGGAGTTCATCAGCGCGGAGGCCATCCCGCGCATCCTCAAGGGCAAAGGGACGCACGAGCAGATCAGGATCTGGAGCGCGGGGTGCGCGTCGGGTGAGGAAGCCTACTCGATCGCGATGCTGTTTTCCGAAGCGCTGGGGATCGACGGACTGCAGGAGCGCGTGAAGATCTACGCGACGGACGTCGACGAAGAAGCGCTGACTAGCGCCCGTCACGGTCGGTATGCGGAGAAGGCCCTGGAGGGTCTGCCGCGCCACCTCGTGGAGAAGTACTTCACGTCGGACGGTCAGTATTACGACTTCCACCCGGAGGCGCGCCGGGCGGTGATCTTTGGACGCCACGACCTCATTCAAGATCCGCCGATCTCCAGAGTCGATCTCCTGCTCTGCCGGAACACGCTGATGTATTTCAACAACGAGGCCCAGATCAAGGTCCTGGCGCGGTTCCATTTTGCGCTGAATCCTGGGGGATACCTCTTTGCCGGGCGGGCGGAGATGTTGCTGACGCACGCCAATCTCTTTGCACCGGCGGACCTGAAGCGGCGGATCTTCACCAAGGTGACCAAGGCCACCCTGCCGGACCGCATCGCCATCCTCGCCCAGGCGAACAACTTCGAGGCCGTCGGGGAGCAGGCACTCGTTCGGCAGATCTACGATGCCGCATTCGAGGCGGGTGTCCTGGCGCAGATCGTCCTGGACGCGAAGGGCCGCATCCTCGTTGCCAATGAGCGCGCGCGCATCCTCTTCCGGCTGGGCCTGAAAGATCAAGGCCGGCCGTTCGCGGACGTCGAGCCGCCGGCGGAATTGCACCATGCGATCGAGCAGGCCTATGTCGATCGAATTCCCGCCAAGCTGCGGGACGTCGACTGGCTGAATCCCGCCGGCCGTTACGAGATCAGCATCCAGCCGCTGCGGGATGATCTCGGAACGTTGCTCGGCGTGAGCATTGTCGTGGAGGACGTGGCCTCCTACCGGACCATGCAGGAGCAGCTGCAGAAGGCCCGGCAAGAAGTGGAGACGGTCTCCGTGGAGCTTCAATCGTCCAACGAAGAACTGGAGACCACCAACGAGGAGCTCCAGTCGACCGTGGAGGAGTTGGAAACCACCAACGAGGAGCTGCAGTCCACCAACGAGGAACTAGAGACCATGAACGAAGAGCTCCAGTCGACGAACGAGGAACTGCAGACCACCAACGATGAGCTTCGCGAGCGGGGTAATCAGATCAACACGGCCAACGCGTTCCTCCAGTCCATCCTCACCAGCATGCGGAACGGGCTTGCCGTGCTCGACCACAACGGCCACATCATCGCGTGGAACCGCGCGGCCGAAGACCTCTGGGGGGTCCGGGCGGATGAAGTCCTGAGCAGGACGTTCCTGGGTCTCGATATCGGCCTGCCCGTCGACCGGCTGGTCGCGCCGATTCGGGAGTGTCTGGCGGGCGAAGAAAGCTCGACGACGTTACAGGCCACCAACCGCCGCGGCAAGGCAATCGCGTGCCAGGTCCTGTGCGCGTCCCTCAGGTCGGTCGACGGGAAGATTCAGGGCGTGATTCTGACGATGGAGCCGCAGGGAGAGCCGAACTAGCCGGCGTCTCCCGGGCCGGGCCTGCCCGGGCGGAGCTCCTCCGTTTCTCCAGCGTCCTGCGCGCCTCCCTGGACGGGCTGCAGCGCCCTCACCGGGACTGCCGCCGGATACGCGCGCTCGAGGAGCCGGCCTGGTCCCCGCATGGGGTGGTTATCGGGTCCACCCGCACCGTTCGCCGGGGCAGCGGCGGTGTCTTCGAGACACGTGACCGCCTCCTCAGCGGTTTCAAACGTGGCGATGTCTCGGTCGATGTGGAGAATCTCGATCGCCCGGCGAATCCTGCGGGAAGCGCCGGCAAAGAGGAGGAGGCGTCCAGACTGAAGCGCCCTCTGGTGGGCGTGCTCGAGCGCGCCATACCCGCTCGTATCGATGTTCGTGACACGGACGAGGTCGAGGACCACGTGGCCCCGCTCGATAGCCCCCTGCAACACATCCTCCAAGGCCTGAGCCGTATCGAAGCTCAGAATGCCCCGAGCGTGCACCACCACGACGCCGGGAATCTCGACGATCTGGCATTCCAGTTGCTCGCCGGCGCCGGACATCGGCAGAAGCGCCCTCACAGAATAGCGCGTGTCGGCTTTCGTGAGGTGGAGGAGAGTCCTCGACCAGGAAAGTTGAGCCTGCGCTGTTACCTGGAGCCAAAAGACTTGCCTGAGGTAGTGCGCGCGCAGCCGCTGGGTCTTGCTGACCAGCATGACATGTTCGTGAGTCAGGATCTGCAGAGCCTCGAGGCGCCGGCGGAGACGTCGTACGAGAGCCAGCCCTCGCCACTGCGCACGATGAGCGGCGGCGAGCGTCTCGTGTATGCGGGCATGGCACAACGGGCCCGCGGAATGGTTTGTGGGATCCGCCTCATGCAGGGGACCCGGAAAATCCCCTGCGTCGTGCCTGATGATATGGAATGAGTGCAACGGAGCGGGCAATGGACGAGCAGCCATAGTCGTTTGGTCCTTTCGATATGCCTGGTTGTTTTTTCTCCCTCCGCGTTCTCCCCTTCAGCCTGTAGCCTACCACGGATTTCTCCACGCATGAATGGGGAAAATCCGTTCGCGGACGCGCTGCGCGCGCCGGGAACGCTCGACTGATCCACACAATCCACATCATCCCCATGATCCACATCATCCACAGCCGGACGGCACGAGCCGCCCGCCCGCGGTCGGGGTCTATGCCGCGGTCCCAAGCGACCTCCAGAGGTAGAGCGCCCCGTAACTCCGCCATCCCGTCCACCGGTCCGCCAGAGCGCGCAGTTCATCTTCCGGTGGACGGTCCCGCCGCCTCAGGAGCCGCTGCACCGCCGACCCGAGCCCAAGGTCCCCGGCCGGAAACACGTCGACGCGGCCCAGCCCGCGCATCAGCACGATCTCGGCGGTCCATCGGCCCACGCCGGGGATCTCGATGAGCCTGGCCATCGCCTGCTCGTCGGAGAGGCCGTCGAACGCCGCGGCGCTCAGGACCCCTGCCGCCGCGCGGCCGGCGATCTCCAGGACGTAGCGCGCCTTCTGCCGGCTGAGCCCGATCGCCCGAAGGGCGGCCGGCGTCGTCCTCAAGAGCCGCCCGGGCGGGGGGTACCCCGCGTAGGCCGTCTCATCGCGCACCGCCCGATCCCCCAGGGCGGCGATCAGGCGCCGGCGAATCGACTCGGCCGACGCCACGCTGACCTGCTGCCCGACGACCGCGATGAGCAGCGTCTCGTACAGGTCCGGCGTGCGGATCATCCGGAGGCCGGCGCAGTGCCGGAGGAGCGGCGCCATGAGGGGATCGCGTCCGAGCGCCGCGTAGCAGCGCCGGAGGTCATCGTCGAGACTCCACACCGACACCGCCAGCCGCCGGAGGGCGTCGGCGAGGGCGGGGCCTTTCCGTGAGCCGCCCGCCCGGGGCCCCGGCTCCCGAACCTCGCGGATCCGGAGCCGCCCACCGGGCCGGGCGAATTCGAACTCGACCACCGCGGGCCTCCCGTCAAGCCGGACCAGCCGGCGGACCCGGTCCCTTCCAATGAAGTGATGGCGAAGCGTGATCGCCCGGTGCATCGGCGGCCCGGGGTTTCGGGGTCAGACGTGGAGGACGGTGAGATCCATCCGGCGCTGCACGAAGTTCACGTACACCTCGCCCCGGCGGAAGAACGCGTTCTCGAGCGCGTCCTGGTGGAACGGGATCGTGGTCTGGATGCCCGCGATCTCGAACTCCCGGAGCGCCCGCTGCATGCGCGCGATCGCTTCCTCGCGATCCTGCCCCCAGGCGATGACCTTCGCGATCAGGGAGTCGTAGTGGGGGGGGACCGTGTACCCCGCGAAGACGTGCGTGTCCACCCGGATCCCGGGTCCTCCGGGAGGCACGAACGCGACGATCGTGCCGGGCGAGGGGAGGAAGTCGCGCGCCGGATCCTCGGCGTTCACCCGGCACTCGATCGCGTGCCCGCGGGGCTCCATCTCGCGTGGGACCGCCAGCCGCTCCCCGGCGGCGATCCGGATCTGCTCCTTCACGATGTCGATGCCGGTGACCATCTCGGTGACCCCGTGCTCCACCTGGATCCGGGTGTTCATCTCCACAAAGTAAAACCGCTCCGCATGGTCCACGAGGAACTCCACGGTCCCGGCGTTGGTGTACCCCGCCGCCTCCGCCACCCGGGCCGCGGCGCGGCTCAGGGCGCGGCGCAGCTTGGGCCCGACCCCCAGGGAGGGCGACTCCTCGATGAGCTTTTGATGGCGGCGCTGCACCGAACAATCCCGTTCCCCGAGCGTGGCCACCGTCCCGCGGGCGTCGGCCAGGATCTGCACTTCCACGTGGCGCGGCTCTTCGAGGTACTTCTCGACGTACACCTCACCGTTCCCGAACGCCGCCTCGGCCTCGGCCCGGGCTTCGGTCATGGCCCGGCGCAGGTCGTCGCGGTTGTGCACCACGCGCATGCCCCGGCCGCCTCCGCCGCCGGCCGCCTTGATGATGAGCGGATAGCCGAGGTTCCGGGCGATCCCGGCGGCCGCCGCTTCGTCGCGCACGGGGCCGTCGCTGCCCGGCACGATGGCGACGCCGGCCTTCCGGACCATCTCCCGCGCGGTCGATTTGTTGCCCATCTTCTGGATGGCCTCAGGGGAGGGGCCGATGAAGCTGATGCCGCAGTCCCGGCACACCTCGGCGAAGTGGGGGTTCTCGGCGAGGAACCCGTATCCCGGATGGATGGCGTCGACGCCCAGCAGTTCGGCCGTGCTGATGATGCTGGGGATGTTGAGGTAGCTGTCGCGGGCCGGCGCCGGGCCGATGCAGAACGCTTCGTCCGCGAGCCGCACGTGCAGCGAGCCCCGGTCGGCCTCCGAGTACACCGCCACGGTGCTCAGCCCGAGCTCCCGGCACGCGCGGATGATCCGGACGGCGATTTCGCCCCGGTTCGCGATCAGGACCTTGGAGAACATCGCCAAGAACGGAGTCTTCCTGCGCCGGCGCTCAGGCCGCGGGATCGACGAGGAACAACGGCTGACCGTATTCCACCGGGGCGCCGTTGTCCACCAGCACCCGGGCGATGCGGCCATTCACGTCGCTCGTGATTTCGTTGAACAGCTTCATCGCTTCAAGGATGCAGACCGTCTGCCCCGCGTGGACGTCGTCCCCTTCGTTGACGAAGGGAGGGACGTCGGGCTTGGGCGCACGGTAGAACGTGCCGACCATGGGCGCGACGATGGGGACCAGGCGGCCCCCCGGCGCGGCCTCCGGAATCGCGCCGTCCGTGCGCGGGACTCCCGCCGCGACCCTCTCGACGGAGTTTCGCGCGGCCTTCTTGATCCGCACCTTGACGTGGGGTGCATCGACATCGAGCTCGGTGATATCGGCTTCGGTCGCCAGCTTGATCAGCGCCCGAATCTCTTCGAGATCCACCCGCCGCTCCTGGCTCATCCCCCTCGCCCTCCTGCCTGTGCCTGGCCGGCATCCCGGAGACGCCCGATCCGGCGGAACTTCGCGTAGCGCCCCTCGAGGAGGAGGTCCACCGGCCTCTCCGCCAATGCGGCGAGGTGCCGGCGGACCGCGGCAGCGACCGCGGCCACCGCCTGATCGGGGTGCCGGTGGGCGCCGCCCGGAGGCTCCGGGATGATCTCGTCGACGATACCGAAGCCGGCGAGATCCGGGGCGCCACAGGATCGCCGCGCATCCCTCGGGTGAGATCACGGAGTAGACCGCGCGCTCCAGCATCAGGACGGCGTCGCCCACGCCGATCGCCAGGGCGCCGCCGCTCCCTCCTTCCCCGGTGATCACGGCGACGATCGGGGTCCGGAGCCTCCCCATGCCGATCAGGGCCCGGGCGATCGCCTCACTCTGCCCTCGCTCCTCGGCCTCCTTGCCCGGGTACGCGCCCGGGGTGTCGATCAGGGTGATGACCGGCGCGCGAAGCTTCTCGGCCAGGTGCATGACCCGCATGGCCTTGCGGTATCCTTCGGGGTTGGGCATCCCGAAGTTCCGCGCGATGTTCTCCCGGGTGTCCCGGCCCTTGGCGTGCCCGACCACGGCCGCCGCGCGGCCGTCCACGAGTCCGAGCCCGGCCACGATCGCCGGGTCGTCCCGAAACGCCCGATCGCCGTGGAGCTCGGTGAACTCCGTCGTCAGCCCGGCGATGTAGTCGGCGACCTTCGGTCGCTCCGCGTGGCGGGCGAGCAGGACGGTCTGCCAGGGCGTCGGGTCGCTGGCGATCGCCTCCCGCAACTCCTCGGCGCGCGCTTCGAGAACCGCAATCTGTTCCCGGAGGTCCATGCCCCGGGCGGTGGTGGTAATGCGCTTGAGCTCGGCGATCTCGCGCTCGGCCTCGGCGAGATCACGCTCGAGGCGCTCGCCCGCCGCGTCGTCGCTGGCCCGGGCCACGCCCGCCGGATCAGGCGGAGCGACCATCTGTGGACAACACTCCCAGCGGCGTCGCCTGAAGGGATTCGGATGGACCGGGCGCCATCGGGGCGCCGCACAGCCGGAGGAGCCGCCCCAGGGTGGGCCGGAGGTCTCCCCTCGGCACGATCGCGTCGATGAGCCCGTGCTCCAAGAGAAACTCGGCGGTCTGAAAGCCCTCGGGGAGCTTCTGCCGGATGGTCTGTTCGATCACCCGCCGTCCGGCGAACCCGATCAGGGCCCCCGGCTCTGCGATGATGATGTCGCCCTGGAACGCGAAGCTCGCCGCGACGCCCCCGGTCGTCGGATCGCACAGGACGGAGAGCGCCGGGACCCCCGCGTCCGAGAGCCGGCCCAGCGCGACGCTCGTCTTGGCCATTTGCAAGAGCGAGAGGGCGCCTTCCTGCATGCGCGCGCCCCCCGACGCGGAAAACAGCGCCAGAGGCCACCGCAGCTCGGCGGCCCGCTCGGCACTCCGGGCCACCTTCTCGCCGACGACGGCGCCCATGCTGCCGCCGAGGAACCCGAACTCCATCGCGCCCACAACCACCTGCCGTCCTTCGACGGCGCCGGTGCCGGTCACGATGGCCTCCGGCAGCCCGGTCTGGCGCTGGGCCTGATCGACCCGGGCGAGATAGGGCTTCTCGTCCACGAACTCCAGGGGATCTTCCGGGACCAACCCTTCGTCGTGTTCGACGAACGATCCCGGGTCGAGCACCATCGCCAGCCGATCGGCCGCGGAGAGCCGGTGGTGGTAGGCGCAGCGCGGGCAGACCCGGAAGTTACGTTCCAGTTCCTTCCGGTAGACGAGGGCGGCGCACCGGGGGCACTTGGTCCACAACCCGGCCGGGACATCCCGGCGTTCCGCGGAGGCATATTTTGGCCGGCTGAACCAGTTCAGCACCGAGGGAAGGCTCCAGTGGCGCTGCGGCGCCGGTTAGATGCGGTGACCGGTTCGATTATACCGTACGACTCCCTGGGGCGGCAAACTGTTTGTATGGATGCCCCGAATGGCTCGCCCGGGCGACGTTGGGCGGAAAACGCGGATGTTATAATAGGAAATGCCACGCGAGACCAAGGAGGGATCTTGAATGTCTATGGATGCACCGAGCGTACCGCCGCGTCGTCGCGGCCCCGGATATCCGGCGGGAGCGATCGCCGTCATGGCGGTCGTGGCGGTCGGGGCCCTGCTCGGCGGTATGGTTCTGCCCCAATACCTGGGGTTGCACCCCGTTTTCTCGGCGCAGCCCGTGCTGACGGCGCTGGCGCCGCCGGGCACCGCGCCCGCGCCGTCCGTGGGGGGGACGATCCGCGTTGAATCCGAGGAATCGGTGATCATCAACGTGGTCAAGCAGGTCCGGCCGGCCGTCGTCAACATCAACACCGAGTCGCAGGTGCAGACGGCGTTTGGGGTCTTTCCCCAGCAGGGCGCCGGGTCGGGCGTG
>VBAO01000217.1 GCA_005883865.1 Candidatus Segetimicrobium genomatis | reverse complement strand
AGCGGAACATGCACATCCGCCCCGAGGAAGAGAAGGTCTACCGCATCGTGGCTTCTTCCAGCGGTGCCCTGGACGCATTGAGGGATTTCGATCGGAAGGCAAAAGGGGCCCATTCTCACTACGCGTTCCTCATGCCCGAACGCGATTTCGTCCTGCGCCATTGACGAACGTCACCGGCCGGCCGGCGCGCGACGGGACGCCGCCCTACCGAACAAATCCGTGGGAGGCGATGCCAACGACGGCGCCGGCGGCGATCAGCCAGGCCGAGTTTGCTTTGAAGGCGAGCAGCGCGATGCCGGATGCGACCGCGAGCGCGAGCGTCGGGGCGTCGATGATCGCCGTGTGGCCCAGCTGCCAGGTCACCGCCGCCATCACCCCCAGGGCGGCCGCGTTGACGCCATCCAGGAACGCGCTCGTCCACGAAGAGCGCCGCAGGCGGGGAACGATCGGGTAGGCAAGCGCGACGAAGATGAACGACGGGAGGAAGATCGCGAGCGTCGCGAGCAGCGCGCCGGGCACGCGGCCGACCAGATACCCGATGAACGTCGCGGTGGTGAACACCGGACCGGGCGTGAACTGTCCGACGATGACCGCGTCGATGAGCTGGCGATCGGTGAGCCAGCGCAGCCGCTCGACGAACTCCTGCCGGAGGAACGCCAGCAGCACGTAGCCGCTCCCGTAGACTACGGCGCCGATCTTGAGGAAGGTCAGGAAGAGCGTGCCGAGCGCGATAGGGGCCGCCGCCGCGGCCCCGGCCTGGGCGAGGCCGGGGGCGGCCCATCCCGGCGGTGGGATGAGCGCCGGGGCCGGGACGGCACGCCGGGGCCGGCGCCGCCGGACGTTCTCGAACAGCATGACCAGGATCCCCACCCCAAAAAGCAGCGCGACGGTGCTTACCCCGACGAAGTACATGATCACGACCGCGGCGGCGGCGACGGCCAATCCGAGGTTCTTGAGGGCCGCTGGAGCGAGTCCCCAGATCGCTTGGACGACGATCGCGATGATCACGGGCTTGATGCCGTAGAGGAGCCAGGTGCCCTGCGGGGTCGCGCCATACCGGACGTACGCCCAGGCGAGCGCCAGCACCATCAGCATCGCCGGCAGGATGAAGAACGCGCCGGCCAGGACAAGGCCCCACGGCCCGGCGCGCGTGTAGCCGAGATAGATGGCCAGTTCCGTCGAGGTGGGCCCGGGAATGAGGTTGCTCGCGCCGAGCAGATCGAGGAATTGCTGATCCGTTACCCACTCCCGCCGGCGGACCACTTCGTCGCGCATCATGGCGATGTGCGCGGCGGGTCCGCCAAAGGCGATGAACCCGAGCTTGAGGAAGAGGCCGGCGACCTCCTGGAGGGGACCCCGGCCTCCCGTCGCACTGACCGTGGCCGACTGGCTCACCTAGACCGCGCTCGAAGTGGACACGGTACGGCACCATCGCCGGCGAATCGCTGATCTTAGTAGTGTTACACAGAAGATCCGAGCCCGCAACAACGTGCGGTCCTCCGTCGCCACCATTCGACCAGGATCGGCGCAAAATTCTGTGCAAAATGTTGAAGGGGACCGAGGACTCCGCGCAGGATCTCTCGAATATATCTGGAGCCCAATCCTAGACAACGACGATGATGAGCGCGGATCCGTTTTCTACTGTGCAGGAGAGGGAACAGCCTTTGCCTTCCGCCGGCACGAGTGCGGCCGATAGGCCCCCTTTGGAAGACAGCGCGGTGATCACCGAGGTCCCGCCCGGCAATCGTTCCGGGTCGCTCCTCGTCGAGCAACAACCTGCAGACCCGCATCCGGTCGAGTTGTATCTTGCCCGCCGCACGCCGAGGTCCAGGCAAGAAGCCCGCGATGTCCTCGAAACGATCGCGGCCCTGCTCACCGAAGGCCGGGGGACCGCTGCCACGCTCGGGTGGCATCTGCTCACCGGCGAACACCTCGGGAACGTTCGTGCGGTACTGACCCAGCGGCATCCGGCGGCCGACGCCAATAGGATGCTCGCCGCGCTGCGGGGGGTGCTCAAGGAATGCTGGCACCTCAGGCTCATGTCGGCCGAGGACTACCAGCGCGTCCGCGCCGCCTTGGAGGCGGGTGGTCCGGCCCTCCAGGGGCGACCGCCCTCGCGGAGTGAACTGCGTTCGGTGTTCGAGTCTTTCGTCGAGGACGGATCACCGCCGCCCTCAGGGCGCGGCGGAGCCGTTCGAACGCTCCTGCACGGAACCGAGGGCAAGCAGGACAAAGCGACGTCGAGGGTCGGGGCGCCGCACGCCGCGTCGGCCGTGAGAGGGAACGCGATGATGATGGAACAACTCCACCTCCGAAAGGTGCCCCCGCGCGAAGCGATCGCCCATGCGCTCTGGGAGGCAGGCGTCTGCCTCAGATCGTCGGCGTTCTGCGCGTGCCTGGCGATGCTGCGCAAGGCGCTCATTCTGTGGAGCGCGGAGTATGGGGAGAAGCACGGAACCGGCCCCGATCGGGGCGTGGTCGAGACCGACGACCTGGCCGGGCGTCTCGGGAAGATCGCCGAGGAAAACAAGCTGTATCGCGAGACGATCCACACGATCCTCGGGAGCCTCCAAAACGACGTTCACAATGGCCATGGGGCGATGGCCTGCCGCGGGGGATACGCGAGCAGTTATGATGGCCTCGCCGTCACGCGCATCAAAACCTCGTATAGAAATCTCCACGAAATGATCGTCATCCTCATCACCTCAACAACCCCGGACCTCCCGCTGTAACCGCAGACGCCGACGTCCGGGCTTGAGATCACGCCGGCGGCGCGACGCGTCCGCTCGCCGGAAGTTGGAGGGAGAGACACATGCCCGAGTCAGCCAAAGTGACCATTGAAGTCGCCGGAGTCAGCGCCACGATCGTGGCGGATGCGAAGCAATTCAAGACGGGATCACGTGGATTCTATGGGCAGGGGAAAGTCCAGGGAACCGACGGGCGGCGGTTCCAGGTCAGCGTCAACATCGTCGAGATCGGGAGCAAGGGGAAGGCCGCGCCATGACCCCACCGTCGATGGAACGGCGCCGGTGAAGACGCCCGGCACGGCCCTTGACACTCGAGCGACGAGTGTATATACACTTATTGGCAATGGGCGCGCGCGTCGACCTCTCCGCCTGCAGGGGGTGCCACTGTCTGGCCGCGCGCCAGCGCGCCCGGGCGATCACCCGAGTGTTCGAGGAGAAGCTGCGTCCGCACGGGCTCCGCGCGACCCAGTTTTCCGTCCTCGCCGCTCTGGCGCTTAAGGGCCCGACGCCGGTCAGGGAGCTGGCCGAATTCCTCGGCCTGGAGCGGACGACCCTGACACGCATCGGGGCGTTGCTCGAGCGAAACGGGTGGGTGAGCGCCGCTCGGTCGGAAGACGCCAGGGAGCGTCCGTTCCGGCTGACCGGAGCCGGCCGCCGCAAGGTCGAAGGTGCTTTCCCGGCATGGAAAAACGCGCAGGATCTGGTTGA
>VBAO01000216.1 GCA_005883865.1 Candidatus Segetimicrobium genomatis | reverse complement strand
GATCGCGGAAATACTTTTCGATGAGCTCGAGGGCCGAAGGCACAAGCTGAGACGCAGGTCTCCGCAGCCCTCCTCGTGGGAGGATTCCGCGGCGGACCAGCATCTCCTTACTGCAGGCGTTGTAGTGGTCGAGGCCCTGAAGACTGAACACAAGATAAGGCAGTAAGCGTGCATGGAGGGCATCAGCGGTGGCAGGGTCACCTCGTTTTTCAGCATTGTACGCGGCGATGAGGAGATCCGTGACCTCGGCTCCGGGGACGTTGCCGACTGCCCCAGCGCGCAGCGAAGTCAAGAGATGGAGGCCTGCGTCTCCTGTGAACACATGCGCCTGGTGATGGAGGTGAGCGACCCAGTCGACTGTTTGCTCGGGGCCCGATTCTAGCTTCACGTACCGGATATTCGGCTGCCTCGCTGCCAGGCGACCCACCAGGTCAGCCGATAGGGCCACGCCGAGGTAGGCGGGTGCGTCCTGGATGACCACAGGCAAATGCGTGGTTTCCGCGATGGCGAGAAAGTAACGCTCAATTGTGTCGGCACTGGTCCGTGCCGTGCTTGGAGGAGGTGCTACGACGCCATCCGCCCCCACCGTCTCCGCGCAGCGTGTCAAGTCGTCGGCTGTGTGTTCTGATTCTGCGCCTACTCCCACCAAAACAGGTACTCTCCCGTTGACCTCCTCTACGATCACGCTACTGAGCTGTTTTCGCTCTTTGGGCGTTAGCTTGTTCACTTCCCCCGCGAGCCCAAGGCAAAAAACCCCGTGTGCTCCACACGACAGCGCAAATCGGACTACCGCGCGCTGCGATGCAAGATCGATTGACCCGTCTTCGCCAAATGGTGTGCACAGAGAGGGAAAGACTCCCTCCCAGTGCGTCTTCGACTCGGTCATACGTAAAATTCCTCTTGATGTGGACGTTGCATGGGGAAGACCGCATCGGTCTTCGGAAACCCACGGAGCGGTTCCTCCAGTTGCCCTGCTCATGGGTCACGAATGAAAAGGGCCAGAAAGGCCTGCGTCACTACTATAATTGAATATGAGAATATGCCGCTAGGACACATGTTCCGGAGCGGAGATGCCGGTGCGCAGGTGTTTTGACGAGGAGGAGGGTTTCTATGACCGCCTACCGTTATGTCATCTGCGACGTCTTTTCGAACCGGCCGCTGGCGGGCAACCAACTCGCGGTATTTCCTGACGCATTCGAGATCCCCGAGTCGCGGCTCCAGCCGCTGGCCCGTGAGATCAACTTCTCCGAGACGGTGTTCGGCTACCCGCCCGCCGCGGGCGGGCACGCGCGCATTCGCATCTTCACGCCGGGGCGCGAGGTGCCGTTCGCGGGCCACCCGGTGCTCGGCAGCGCGTTTGTGCTCGGCGCCCCGGTCGAGGGCGATGAAATTCGGCTGGAAACGGGGCGCGGCATTGTGCCGGTCCGGCTTCAGCGCGACGGGGGCCGGATCACGTTCGGGTGGATGCGCCAACCCATCCCCACGGTGACCTCATTCGGAGATGAGACCGCCCTGCTGGCCGCGGTGGGCGTCGGACGGTCCTTGCTGCCGGTCGAGGTCTACGACAATGGATTGCAGCACGTCTACGTCATGCTCGAGACGGAGGAGGCGGTAGCGCGGCTGGCGCCCGACCATGGCGCGCTCGCCCGGCTGCTTCCCGATCGCTGCTTGAACTGTTTCGCGGGCGGTGGGAAGCGGTGGAAGACGCGGATGTTCCCCTATGATGAGGGGGTGGGCCCGCGCGAAGATCCCGCCACGGGCTCGGCCGCAGGTCCCCTGGCGATGCACCTCGCCCGGCACGCCCGGATTGCATTCGGTGAAGAGATCGAAATTGCACGCGCGGGTCAAGGGCCAAGGCGGCCGAGTTGAACAGGTCGAGGTCGGCGGCGCGGCGGTGATCGTGGGGCAAGGAGAGTTTACGCTGTAGCGCCAATGCTCGTTCGTCGGAACTCGCGGAGGAGGTCTCGACAAACGTGAGTCAGAGCGCTCTGGCCACCGCCGCATTCGGGCTGGCATCCGCCGCGTCTTGGGGTGCGGGTGACTTCAGCGGCGGGTTGGCCGCGCGCAGGGCGGACCTCTACGCGGTGTTATTGGTATCGCAGACTGTCGGCGCTGTCTCACTGGCCGTGCTTGCGGTCGCACGCGCCGAGCCGGGGCCGTCTCCCTCCATGCTGGGGTGGGGAAGTGCTGCGGGCCTCATGGGCGCCGTGGGCATCGCCGCGCTGTACAGGGCGCTCGCTATTGGCCGGATGGGAATGGCCGCGCCGGTCACCGCCTTGGTGGCGGCGGCTCTTCCGGTGCTCTTTGCCTCGTTCTCCGAAGGCCTGCCGTCCCCGATGCAGTTCGTGGGCTTTGGCCTCGGGCTCAGCGGCGTCTGGCTCATCTCCCGTCCTGAGGGAGCGACCGGCCGCCCCGAGGGCCTGGGCCTCGCCCTCCTGTCCGGTATTGGGTTCGGAACGTTCTTCATTTTCATCGGCCAGGTCCGTGCGCCAGCCGTGTTCTGGCCGCTCACCGCCGCAAAGGGTGTGTCGCTGCTCTTGGTGGTCGCAGTCGCTCGAGGAGCGGGCAGGCTACGGCTGCCAAAGGGACCACTGCCGCCTCTCGCCGGCGTGGCCGGCGTCCTGGACGCGGGAGGCAACGCGTTCTTCGTATTCGCCGAGCAGGCGGGGCGCCTCGACGTCGCCTCGATCCTCGCCTCGCTGTACCCGGCCGCGACCGTGTTCCTGGCGCATCTCATCCTGGGGGAACGCGTGTCCCGCATGCAGGCGGTGGGGATCGCCGCCGCGCTCGTCGCGATCCCGCTGATCGCAGGCTGATGGGAGTCTGCGAATGGGGGATGATGATGTCCGAAAACAATGAGCCGTTGCCGGCTCGCTCGCGTAAGATGTGATTGTGCGACTAGAGTCGGAAACCTGCTATCGCGCCATCCGGTCACGCGATCCGCGCTTCGATGGCCGTTTCTTCGTAGGCGTATCGTCGACCGGGATCTATTGCCGTCCGGTTTGCACCGTCAAGATGCCGAGGCGGGAGAATTGCACGTTCTTCTCCAGCGCGGCTGCTGCCGAATCCCGCGGATATCGGCCGTGTTTGCGGTGCCGGCCCGAACTGGCTCCCGGCAACGCCAGCATCGATGCACGGCACCGGATCGCATCGGCTGCCGCGAGCCTGATTGAAGACGGCAACCTCAGCGAGAGCGGCATCGATGGAATCGCAGATCGGTTGGGAGTGACCGCGCGCCATCTTCGCCGCGTGTTCCGAAGCGAATTCGGCGTGGCTCCGATCGCATTCGCCCAGACGCAACGTCTGCTGATGGCAAAACGGCTGCTGACGGACACGGCACTGCCGATCACGGAGGTGGCGTACGCTGCCGGCTTCGGCAGCCTGAGCCGATTTGAAGCATTATTCAAGGAACGGTATCGCTTGAGCCCCAATCAACTGAGGAGGACTCCAACACCCTCCGCGCTCTCGGACTCGTTGATCTTCGAATTGAGCTTCCGGCCGCCATATGATTGGGGATCACTGATCGGGTTTCTCGGTGCACGGAGCATTCGCGCGGTCGAGGAAGTCGAAGCGCTCTCGTTTCGTCGCATCGTGCGCATTGTGCAAAACGATCGGGTGCACACCGGGTGGGTTGAGGTCACGCTGCCCCAACGGAAACCGGTAGTGCGGGTGGTGGCGTCCGCGTCGCTGGCGAAGGTTCTGCCGGCGCTTCTTTCCCGGGTGAAACATCTGATGGACTTGTCGTGTAACCCGGCGGAGATCGGGGAGACGCTGGGCCCGCTGGCGGCGGCGAAGCCGGGACTCCGCGTCCCTGGAGCGTTCGATGGCTTCGAAATTGCGGTGCGGGCGGTCTTGGGCCAGCAGGTAAGCGTCGCGGCCGCGCGAACGCTGGCGGGCCGGTTCGCCGCGGCCTTTGGAAGTCCCGTTGACTCCCCGTTCGCGGGACTCTCCACCGCGTTCCCGGGGTCGGAACGGATTGCGGAATTGGAGGTCGCCGACATTTCTCAACTAGGAGTGCTGCCTTCCCGGGCGCGCACGATTATCGAACTGGCCAAGGTGCTTGCGCGCGGCGAGCTTCGCTTAAGTCCGAGCGCGGATGTGACGTCGACGCTGAAGAGACTTCGATCCATCCCGGGCATTGGTGAATGGACCGCTCAGTATATCGCCATGCGTGCGTTGGCATGGCCTGATGCGTTTCCGCACACCGACCTGGGTGTGATGAAGGCGCTTGGTGAGAAAAGCTCAAAACGCGTGCTGGCTGTGGCCGAAGGGTGGCGGCCGTGGCGCGCGTACGCGGTGATGCACCTCTGGGCCGCCGAGGGAGTGGGCGGCCTTTCGGCCGGGAGGTCGTATGGATCTGTCGCTTGATCGACTGCCGTCGCCTATCGGGACGATTCTGCTGGTCTGTGGTGGCGATGCCTTGCGCGCGCTGGACTTTGGCGACGATGAGGACCGGATCCGCCGTTTGCTGGACCGTCACTACAGAGAGTATCGATTGGTACCTGGAAGGGCGCCGGCAACGATCCGGTCGCGGATTGAAGGGTATTTTGAAGGCGAATTCACGTCGCTGGATCGAGTGCCGGTAGAAACAGCCGGGACTCCGGTTCAGCGTCTGGTTTGGTCGGCGCTGCGCGCAGTCCCGGCAGGTACCACCGTGACGTACGGCCACTTAGCGGCGCGGCTCGGCAGACCGCGGGCCACACGCGCCGTCGGGATGGCTAATGGATCGAATCCGGTTCCCATCGTCGTGCCTTGCCATCGTGTCATCGGAGCGAATGGCGCACTCACTGGGTACGGTGGCGGCCTCGATCGCAAGCGCTGGCTCTTGTCGCATGAGCGAGCGCTCTTGGCAGGCGCCGAGCTATTGCCTGTAAGCGCTGACTGAGGTCTCGCTGCGCTCGACCAACTGATCGCACCAGCAGGAGTTGAGTTTGTATGCAGCGCATACAATCGGGCGGCGTGGTTCGTGCGCCTGCGACGCCGGCGTCCACCTCGGATAGATTGGGAGTGTCATGGTATCGGGCCATCAGGCGGGCGCTTTGCGACTCCAGCCCGGCAGTGAGACCAACTCAGACCACGCCTATGCGATGCTCCGGCGTGCGATCGTCGTTGGGCGGTACCGGCCCGGCGACCGGCTCACCGAGATTGCGCTGACCGTAGAGCTCGGCATGAGCCGCACTCCGGTACGGGAAGCGATACGCCGGCTCCAGGCCGAGGGGCTGATCGTGATCGGACACCGGGGAGCCCTTGTGCGGCGGCTCAACGTTCTGGAAGTATCCTCCCTGTACCAGGTCCGCGCGGTCTTGGAGGCCCTGACCGCCGAACTTGCCGCGCGCGCCCAGCGGGAGGGCAGAGTGTCCGCGCGGGACATGCGCGAACTTGTGGATCGGCAACTGATGTTTGAGCACGCGGTCCGCGAACGAAGCGTCACCAGGATGGTGCAGGCCAACCTGGCGATCCACCAGTACGTCGCGAGGCTGGCCGGCAATCCTTTCGCCCAAGATGTACTTCGGCGCGTGTGGGATATCATCGCGCTATCGAGCATCCACAACCTGCAGGACGATACGTGGGCCCGCAAGGTCATCACCCAGCATCGGAGGCTCATACGGGCGGTGCGTGCCGGGGATACCCGGCAGGCTGCCGCGGTCGCCCGCAGCCACGTGCTGGAAGCGGCGACGATCTACATGGCTCGCCTGCCTACCACTGGTGAGGGTGAAGAACCGGTCGACACTGGGGCACCGGTTTTCAATGCCCTGCTCGGATCCGGGCGCTTGATTCTCAAACGCCCCCGGGGTTGACGGCAGGATGAGCGGGGATGGGA
>VBAO01000215.1 GCA_005883865.1 Candidatus Segetimicrobium genomatis | reverse complement strand
TGATGGAGCACCTTGATCAGGTGGACAAGCTGACCGGCCAGCCGGACCTGGGGCCCCTCTACCAGGATCACCCCCGTCCCGACGAGCGGGTCAGCTACATTCGAGACGATCTGAGGGGGCGGGGCCTCCCAATCATCCGGAGGATCCCGGAGGGGTACCTGACGCTCTCGCTCGAGCCACCCGATCCGGCCGGGAGCGAGCCCGTGACGGTCCTCGTGGACGGGCAACCGGTCATGCAGCTGGGCGCGACCGTGGGGGGGCAATCCCCGATCGCGCGGGCCCAGGCGCTGGAGGCGAGTCTGGGCGCTTTTTTCAACACCGACCCGGCGCCCTACGATGTGCGCGCGGTGGGCCTGCAGGGGCTCTGGTCGGTGTTGGGTGGCCAGCTGCGTCTCTTCGAGGTCACTCCCCAAGATGCCGCGTACGCCAAGGGATCGCCCCAGGCCGTCGCGGAGCAGCTTCGGGGTCGCCTGGCCGATGTGCTGGCGGCGGCCTTATATAATAGGAAATTCTAGCGAATAGGAAATTCTAGCGCAGGTGGACCTCCATGTCGCTTTCCTCCCCGAGGAGGCCGGAGCCCTGCGCGGACGCATCGCCCTGGTGATCGATGTCATTCGCGCCACGACCTCCGTGCTGACGATGCTGGAGCGGGACTGCGCCGAGGTCCTCATCGCCCCGACCATCGAAGCCGCCCGCCGGTACCGCGAGGCGCATGCGGATGTCGTCCTCGCCGGCGAGCGGGATGGGCGGGCCCCCGCGGGGTTCGAGTTTGGCAATAGCCCGGTGGCGTTCGCCGGGGCCGCCCTGGCCAGCCGGCGCGTGGTGTTTGCCACGACAAACGGCACCCGGGCGATGCATCTCGCCCAGGACGCCGCCGCAGTCTTCCTGGGATGCCTTCGGAACCGGTCGGCCGCCGCCCGGGCCGCGCTGGCCGCGGCGGCCGAAGCGGGGACAGGGATCTCGGTGGTGTGCGCGGGCCGCGAGGGGCGCTTCAGCCTGGATGATGCCTATACGGCCGGCGCCATCGTGGAGGCGCTGGCCGGTCACAGCGGACCGGAGATCGATCTCACCGACGCCGGGGTGGCCGCCCGCGAGCTGTACCGGAGCGCTTCGGATCCGGCGGCGCTGTTCCGCCGGACGCGCGCGGGGCGGCATGTGATCGAGATCGGCCTCGCGCACGACCTCGAGTACTGCGCCGGAGTGGACCAGTCGATGCTTGTGCCGAAGATGGGAGACCGCGTGCGGGTGCTGGCGCCGTGACGGCTTGTTCAGGTCCGGGCCCGGCCGTTGCGCCCGCTCCATTTGGCGATTTGCCAGGTCGCTTTCATCTTCGCCACGTACCCTCGGAGAAATCCGTGCTTCTCGAGCTTCGGGATGTGGGTGAGATGACCCAACTGGACCGTGCACGCGCGCAGCCGGAACGCCTTGACGTGGTGGCTCAGCACGGCTTCGATGCCGAATCCCGTGTTCTCGAGGTTGGGGATCGCCTCGAGGACCTCGCGCCGGAGCGCCCGCTGGCCGGAAAAGTTTGGGAACAACGTCTGGATCAGGTCACGTTTGATCTGGCCGATGCTGATCTCCGCCTCGCCGGTCAGCACGGGGGCGAGGAGGTCTTCGACGTGCTTGGTCGTGAGCCCGACGAGGTCGCCGTCGAGGAGGAGGATGATCTGGGCGTTCGTCGAACCGAGCCCGGCCGCGATCGCGCCACCCTTCCCCAGGTTCTCGGAGAGCTCGATCACCCGCGCGCCGTTCTGTTGCGCGGCCAGGACCGTGGCATCCTGGGATCCATCGCTTACGACAATCACATCGTCGACCAGCACGCATCGCCGCACCGATCCGACGACGTCGCCAATCGTTCGTTCCTCGTTGAACGCCGGGATGATCGCTGCGACCTGAGGCATAGCCCCTCCTGACCGGAGGTCACTTCAGCGATGGAGAACGAATTCCTGCTGTGCCCACGGAGGACAAACGGCGGGGACGGTAATGCCGGTGCGCCGCACCGGCGCGCGCACGGCCCCGGTGCCATCAGTGTGGCGTTGGGGGTCGCACTGGCGTTTGGGCGCCCCACGGCGGTTGCGGCGGCGGAGTTTCTCCTCCGCATGGGGGATCTTCAGGTGCCCGCCGGTACCGTGGTGCACGGTGCCGCCATCGCCGTCGGCGGGACCGCGTACGTCGATGGCACTGTCGAAGGCGATGCGATCGCGCTCGGCGGAAACGTCGACGTCAGCGGCCATGTGACCGGATCCGTTCGGGCAGACGGCGGCAGCGTGATTCTCCACTCCACCGCCACGGTCGACGGCGAAGCGGCCGCGTTCGGCGGGACGGTCGTTCGAGAGCCCGGCGCCGCCGTCGGCGGCCGGCGCTCGGAGCCCGCGCCTCCCGAGCCGGGGTTCCCAATGCGCGATCTGTGGGGGCTCGGCGCGCTCGCGGTTGGCCTCATGGTGTTGCTGAAACCGCTGTTGTGGCTGATGTACTTCCTCTTCCTGGCGGGGCTCGTCGGCTCCGCGTGGATGATCGCCGTGCTCTTTCCCCGGGCGATCGCCCGGTTCGGGGCCGTCCTCGACCGCGATCCCGTTGGCGCGTTTCTCGCGGGGCTCCTGGGATGGCCCGTCTCCTTCGTGGTCGCCGTGCTGCTGGCGGTCAGCATCGTGGGGCTGACGGTGGTGCTCCTGGTGCCGGCAACCCTGGTCGCGGCGGTGACGTTCGGGACGACCGCGGTGGCCCAAGTTATCGGCCGGCGCATTCGCCCGGCCGGGACTGTCCCGGAGGTCGTTGTGGGCGCGGTGATCCTGGCGATCGTGACAAGCATCCCCGGCATTGGATGGGTGATCGGGGGGATCGCAGCGACGTGGGGGCTGGGCGCGGTGCTCCTGGCATTTCTGGAGGGGCGTCGGTTGCAGCCCTCCCAGCCTGCTGCTCCGCCCTGAGACAGGTGCCGGTCGGGTTACGGCGGCGGCCGCGCGCCTGAAGTTGTCGCTGCGCTCCACCCGCCCCGGCTGCTATAATGAAGGTGCGTTGCGAGAAACGCGCCCGTAGCTCAGCGGATAGAGCGTCGGCCTCCGGAGCCGTAGGTCGGGGGTTCAAATCCCTCCGGGCGCGCCAGATTTATTAAGGCCTTTCGCGCATTCCCCGCTGAGAGAACCCCGCTACTGTAGCCAAACTGTAGCCGATCAAGGAGGTACTGGCGTCCCGAGATGGCTCCTCCTCCCGCTGTCATCATCGTGCGTACTGCCACAGCGGCCTCAAACTCTGGAAGTGGTAGGGCCCCGGCAGAAGTCACCCGCCATTGCCTGACCCGCAGCGACCCGCCTCATCGTTTATTCCGTTTGTGCCCTACTTCTGGGACGATCGCCGGGGGGGGGTACTTGTTAGAGCCGCAGACTGGTACACCCCTTTTTTTCCCTAACTGGTCCTTCTCTGTCCACCAACACCTGGTGACAGGGTTTCTGCAAAAATGGTGCGACCCAGTCCCAAATAAGATGGCTACCCCTGAGCAAGAGGCTGACCAACGCAAGGCGTTACAAGACCGTCTGAGTGCGCTCGAAAACATTAAGCCTCAGTCCCTTGTACGCGGCGAGGAGATTGGTCGAGAGTTGAACTTTGAAGCGGGTGTACCATTCTTCCAACGGACGCTTGATTTATTCAGGAGCTTGGCGAATTCTGATCTGAATAATGTTCCGTATGAAGTCCTTAATCAGCTAACCAGTGTCGCTCAACAAGCTTTGGACGCGTTTCAGCGAATCCAGAAATTCTCGATCCAGCAAAATCCTCAAAGTCCCGCAGCAATAAGGGACCAACTTATTGGTCAAATCCGTGACCAATGGTACCAATACTACTCGGCAGTCGCCCCAGTTGTTGCTTACTCCACTCGACGTGGTACCGATTTCACGGCACTAGAACGAGAAGCTCGCGGATCAGCCGCACTATTAAAGCAATTGGAAGGTGAGTCGCGAACCGAGAGGGACAAGATTCTCGTTGACATGCAGGGCGCCTTGGAGAAAGT
>VBAO01000214.1 GCA_005883865.1 Candidatus Segetimicrobium genomatis | reverse complement strand
GTACGAGAGACCGCCGAAGAAGCAGTAGAGCATGAAGTAGACGGAGTCCGTCACGCCGAAGCTCGATGGATAGATGCTCTGCTGCGCGACCGCGAAGAACGCCCCGCCGATCCCTCCGTAGGCGCAGCCGATCGCGAAGGCCATCACGCGGTACTTTGCCACATCGATGCCGGTGCTCTCGGCGAGCGCTTCGTCCTGTTGGAGGGAGCGGAAGATCCACCCCAGCCGGCAGGTGGCGATCCGGTAGGCTCCCAGGAGCCCCGCGCTCAGGATCACCGCGGCCAGGCCATAGAACGCGAGGTGCTGGTTGAGGGCTCCGAAGGCGGGGACGATCTCGGCCCGGAGGACCCGGAGCGGGCCCGGAGTCGGAATGTTGAGGATGCCGGTGGCGCCCTCGGTGAGGGTCCCACCGTTGAGGGCGGCGAGCCTGGCCGCCTCGGTGAGGCTGAGCGTCAGCATCGCGAAGTAGACGCCCTTGAGGCGCAGGATGGGCCATCCGATGACGGTGCCGAGCAGCGCCGCCGCCAGCCCGGACGCCGGCAGCGCCAGCCAGAATGAGACCCCGAGCGTTTTTGTCAGCGTCGCGGTCACGTACCCCCCCACGAGCGCGAAGGCTCCTTGGCCGATGTTGATGCGGCCGATCGTGAACGTGAGCCAGACCCCCAGGCTGATGAAGCTCAAGATGGAGGCCGTGGCCAGCACGCCGAGCAGGTAGGGGGCGTCCCGGAGCAGGAAGGGAACGATCACGACGTACACCGCGAGGGCCGCCGACGCGGCCAGGGTGTTGCGCGTCATCGCGCCGCGGCGCGGATCAACCCCAGGGGCGGCCCATGATCCCCTGCGGCCGAACGAGGAGAAACATGATCAGCCCGACCAGGATCAAGAGGTAGGTGATCGATCCTGGGATGAAAAAGTAGCCGATCGCTTCGCTGAAGCCCAGCACGAAGGCCCCCAGGATCGCCCCGGAGACCACGCCCGCGCCGCCGATCATGATCATGATGAAGGCCTTGATCGAGATCGGGGTGCCCGCGCCCGCGTTGACCGCAAACACCGTGACCAGGAGCCCGCCCGCGACGCCGGCGAGGGCCGCGCCGATCGCGAAGCCGAGCGCCGAATATCGGTGGAGATCGACCCCCTGGAGGGTGGCCGCCTCTCTGTCTTGGGCGATGGCGCGCAGCGCGCGCCCCGGCCGCGTGTACTGCATGAACAGGAGGAACGCACCGGCGAGTCCCAGGGCCAGGAGGAAAATCAGGGCCCGGCCGGCAGGCACGTAGGCGCCGGCGATCCGGTACACGCCGGGGACGACGGGGGGAACGCCCCGCTGCTTCTCTCCGAACACGACCAGGCCCAGGCTGTCGAGCAAGAGCGCGGTCCCGGCGGCCAGGAGCATGGTGCTCTCCTCGCGCGTGGCCACGCGCAGGACGCGCCGGAAGAAGAGCCGCTCGAACACGAGGCCGACGGCCGCCACCGTCACCGCCGAGGCCGCGAGCGCCAGGAGATAATGGATCCGGAACACGCCGTAGAGGTAGTAGGCGACGAAGCCACCCAGGACGTACATCTGGCCGTGGGCAAAGTTCAGCACGCCCATGATCGCGAAGATCAGCGTGAGGCCGAGCGCGATCAGGGCGTAGTTGGCGCCCAGGATGAGCCCGTTGATGAGAACCTGCTCGATCGTCCCCACCTTGGGTGAGCGGCACCCGGGACGGGGTGCCCGCTCACCCGCGGAAGTGTGACGCCTGCGATCTCCTACTCGACGCTGCCGATGAAGAGCGTCTTGAACTTCCCGTCCTCAAACGAGTTGACGACCATGGGCACGCCGATCTGCCTCGGCTGCGCGAAGTAGGCCGCGCCGACGTACTTGAGGGTCTTCGCATCTCTGAGGAAGGGATTCTGAACCTGGAGCTTCGGAATCGCCCTCTTGAACGTCTCGACATCGGTGATCGCCTTCGGGCCCGCCAGCGACAGGGTGCGGAGGATCATCTCGAGCGCGTAGACTTTGGTCCCGGCCTCGTCGTTCCACTCGCCGGCGACCCTGCTGTACCGTTGCACGAACGTCTCCATGTACGCGCTTCGGATCTGCGGCGTGCTGGCCCCGCCGACCGAGATGAACCCATTCGCCGTCTTCCCCGCCACCTCGTTGAGGATCTTCGCGTCCTGCGCGGTCTCCGTGCTGAGCAGCCCCTTGTAGCCCAGCTCGCGCGCGGTCCGGATCAGGAGCGGCGCGTCTCCCGGCGCCACGCCGGACAGCACGATGAGATCGGCATTCTGGCGGACGACGCGCGACATGACCGGGGTGAAGTCCGTTGTCCCAGGCTCGTACGTGTCCTCGGAGGACACCACCTTGAGGCCGAGCGACTTCGCCGCCGCCACGCCCTCGGTGCGCTGGTTGAGCGGATCCGACTCATTGCGGGCGATGAAGCTCACGCTCCGGACGCCTTTCTGCTGCATCAGGTACTTGTAGATCACCGGCCCCGCCTGATACGAGGCGATCATCCCGAGGATCGAGTTGCTGCGCGGCGGGGTGTAGAGGGCTTTCGAGAACGCGTACGGGAAATTGATGGCCTTGGCCTTCTCCATCACGGGGACGATGGCGGCCGCCGTGGTGTCCACGTTTGGCCCTATGATGTACTTGACCCCTTCCTGATACACCAGGCGTTCCGCGCCGGCGACCGAGACCTTGGGGTCGTTCCGGTCATCGAGGCTGACGATCGCGATGCGGTATTTCTCTCCGCCGATCTGCCAGCCGCCCTGTTCGTTGATCATCTGCGCCGCCGCCTCGGCGCAGTACCGGTTGACGAGACCCCACGAAGCGGCGGGCCCGCTCATCACGCCGAGCACGCCGATTTTGAGGACCCGCTGTTGCGCCGTCGCGGGAACGCCGGCGGTCAGCGCGACCGCGCCGGCCAGCACCCACAGCGCGAGAGCCCCTATCGTCTTGCTCCCCCTGCCCATCTCCCCTCCCCCTTCCTGCATCCTCGGAGCCGCCCCCCGTGCGTCCACGCACGCGCGCGCTCCACGTCGACGGGACTTTCCGTTCTGGATTCTCCAATCCCTTCCGCCCCCCGACTCACCGCCCGGCGACGGGGATCCGGTGAATGGCCGGAAGCAGGTCGGTCGCCCAGAGGTCGAGCACGCCCGGATCGTAGATGTTGAAGGTGTCGTCCACCAGGAACAGGGTGTCGAAGCCCAGTCCGGCCAGGGTCCGGCAGTAGGCGATGGCCTGCGGCGCCGACATCGTCCCGCCGCGGCCGTCGCGGGTGACGTGGAGGCGACCGTACAGGGTCTTCTCGATGGCCTCGTAGGGGCGGCCTAAGCGCTCGCAGTGGCCCCGCAGCACCGCCAGTTTGTGGGCGAGCTGGTCGGGGGGCAGGCGGCCGTGGAGGTTGCAGGCATCGCCGTACTGGGCGACCAGGCGCAGCGTTTTCTGTTCGCCCCCGCCGCCGATCAGGATGGGCGGGTGCGGGCGCTGGAGCGTCTGGGGGACGTTGAGCGTGCGCTCGAGCCGGTAGTGCCTGCCGCGAAAGGGCTTGGCCCGATCGTACGTCCCTTCGTCGGCCCACATCTGGAGCGCGATCTGCACGGTCTCTTCCAGGCGCTCCAGGCGTTCCCCGGCGCTCGGGAACGGGATGCCGAGCGCGCGATGCTCTTCCTCGAACCACCCGGCTCCGACGCCGAAGATGGCGCGGCCGCCCGAGAGCAGATCGAGGGTGGTGACCTGCTTGATCAGCACTCCGGGGTGCCGGTACGTGGCCGAGGCGACCAGGGTGCCGATCCTGATCTTGCTGGTCACCCCGGCGATGAAGCCGAGCGTCGTGAAGGCCTCGATCATCGCGCGGTCGGTGACGCCCGGACCGACCGGCGACGCATCCCAGAAGAAA
>VBAO01000213.1 GCA_005883865.1 Candidatus Segetimicrobium genomatis | reverse complement strand
GCCACCATGCACACAACGCTGCACAGATACCATAGCCACCCGGCAGCCCGGAGCCCGCCCACGGCCCTGGGACGGCTGGACCGCTGCGGCTGGATGCGCGCCAGGCTAAGGGATCCCCACATCATCGCTCTCTATCCACCTTCTACCCTTGTTTGACGAGGAGTGGACGTCGATTCGGTGGGGTCTCAGAACGGAGATGGCTCTACTGATCTTTCCAGGATCGCAGGGTGTTGAAGTTGCTGAACGCATTCGAGATGCCGGACGTGTCGAGGTAGTAGCCGTTCGTGCCGGTGTAGTTGAGCTGGTTGGCGACGAGCGCCCCATAGAACGGTTGCGCGTCGTCGATGGTAAACGACCCGTTCAGCGCCATGAAGGTGGCTTCCCCGGAGGTGTGGCTGACGAGTCCGGCGCACGAGGGGCCGTTGTTGATCTGGCACGCGCACCCCGGGGGCAGGCACGACGAGTACATCCACACGGTCAGCTGCCCTGGGTTGACCGGGGCCGGCTTGTTCGGCTTGTCGGCCGTGGTGACGCCGAACCGGGTCCCGTTGTCGGCGCCCCCGTTCGGCCCCTGCACGTACAGGTCGTTGCCCGTTGGGGCGCCGATCCGCAGGTCGAGCTTGCCCACGCCCTGGATGATGAAGCGGGTGCAGGGGTTCATCTGCAGCGTGTTCACCTGCATCACGGAGACGGCGTTGGGGTTCGCGGCGTCGGTCAAGATCTCGAGATCGGTCGTCGTCATGCACGGATTGCCGTTTCCTCCCCCGGTGCCCTTCGGCAGAGTGATATTTCGGAAGTTGCACGAGGGGACGCAGTTTTGGATAGAGACTGAGTTGGTGACCACGTTCAGGTCGGTGACGCTCGGGTTGCTGTACGCCGGGAGCGCCGGCGCGGCGCAGATGGGGCCCGGCGGGGTGGAGAAGACGCCGCCCTGGACCTGGGTGGCGCATCCCCCCGCGCAGGTGATGGTCCCGGCCGCGGTGGCCTTGCCGGTAAACTTCTGGGGGCTGTTCGTGTCCCCCAAAATCACGGCTGGGGACGTCTGGCTGGTGGAGATGGAGATGGTGCCATTGGACGCCACGTCCCCGAAGATCTGGATGTTATCCGGCCCCTGGATGTTGAGCTGGTTCAGGGCGCAGATGCCGTAGGTGTTGCCCCCGGTGCTGGACTGGATGATCGCGACGATCGTCCGGGTGGGGCCGCCCGACGCTCCGCTCCCGGGGAGCGTGGAGGTGGAGACGATCCGCCGGTAGCCCGCGTAGGTGCCGCTGCAGGGCGGGACGGTTCCGGTGTCGATGCAGTTCACCACGATCGTCGCGGTGCCCAGGGTCGTGGCTCCGCTGGTGACGGTGAGGGTTTCCCCGGCATAGGTGTTCGCCCCGGCGACCTGCAGCTTGCCGATGCCGTAATGGACGCCCGCCTCGGCGACGTTGAACGCCTGGACCGCCCCGAGCCCGCCGAAGCCCTCGGTGATGTCCCCGGAGACCATCCGCAGGACGCCGAGCGTGACGGCGCTGAGCAGCAGGGCGACCAGGAGAACGAACATCATGATGGCCCCGCCCTGACGGGCGGCCGCGTAGGACACGCGCTGTAGGGAAGGTCTCACGGCGCCTCCCCCTGGCCTACTGGTCCTTCCAGGATCTCAAGTTGGTGAAGTTCGTCCAGGTGCTCCCGGAGGTTCCGGTGGTGTCCGAGTAAAAACTGAAGCCTATATAGATAATCCCCGCGCTGATGGACCCATAGAACGTGCCGTTGCCGGAGCCGCCGCCGTCGATGGCCATCTCGCCGTTGGGCACGTTGAACGTCCCCGCAACGATGTCGTTCGATTGGAAGTCCACCGCCGCATTCGAGGGACTCGCGCCGTATGCGTTCGAGTTCACGTTCACAGTCAAGCGATTCGCGGGGACCGGCGCCGGCGTGCTCTGGGTATCGGTGGAGAGCACACCGAAGTGGCTGGACGGGCCTGCCGTCAGCGTCTGGCCCGTGGACTGGCCGAGGCGCAATTCGACCGAGCCGGTGCCGGCGATGATCACGCGCGAACAAGCGGGCATCGTGAAGGTTCCGGTCACTTCCAGCACGCTGGGGGTGCCGGAGGTGTTGATGGTGAGATCCGTGTTGATCGCCATGGTCACGCTCGGCGTCATGCGGATGGTCGCCGGGGACGTCAGCGAGGGCTTCGGCGGGCTCGAGGCGGTCCAGGCGTTCAACGTCGCCGAGGCGGGCGCCCACTTCGCCATCGGCCAGCTGCAGGCCGCCGGATCAGGCACATACGCCGGGGAAACGATCACGATCACCAACGGGTCCGCGACCCTCGGCACCGCCACGATCTGATAGCTATAGGAAGTGACGCCGGTCGCTCCCACTTGTGTCACGGTCGGTGTGCCGGGGGTCGCAATGGTGGTCCAGCTGATACTGCTTTGCTTGTTCGACCCGGCGGCGATCGAGGCGCCGGTGCAGGGTACGGTCAGGCTGGTTCCGCCTGACGAGAACGTCGGGAGGGTCGCCGGGGCACAGGGCGAAGGCGAGGTCCCCGGGAAGGTCCCTCCCTGGACCTGGACGGGACACCCCCCGGACCCGCGGTACCCGCCGCAGGTAATGGTGCCGCCTGCAACGGCCTTCCCCGTGTACTTCTGCGGGCTGGCCGTGTCGGCGCGAATGGTGAACTGGCTGCTTTCCGTGGACCCGATGGAAATATCGTAGCTGGAGCCAAGGTCGGTGTTCACATTGCCTTCTTCGCTTGAGACCCGTACCGTCTTATAGCCGGGGAACGACCCGGTGCCGCAGACCCCATACGGAGTGCTCCCCGAGGTGGCCTGGACGATCGCGACGATCGTCCGGGTGGGACCGCCCGTCACCCCGTTCATGGGGAGCGTGGAGGTGGACACGATCCGCCGGTATGCCGCGTAGGTGCCGGTGCAAGGCGGGGCGCTCCCGGTGTCGATGCAGTTCACCTGGATCGTCGCGGTGCCGAGGGTCGCGGACCCGCTGGTGATCGTGATCGTTTCCCCGGCGTACGTGCCTGACCCGGCGGCCTGCAGCTGGCCGATGGCGAAGTGGACGCCCGCCTCGGCGATGTTGAACGCCTGGACCGCCTCGAGCCCGCCGAAGCCCTCGCTGACGTCCCCGGCGACCATCCGCATGACGCCGAGCGTGACCATGGCGATCAACAGGGCGGCCATGAGGACGAACATCATCATGGCCCCGCCCTCGCGGGCGGCCAGGTGCATCCCGCGCCGCAATCGATTTCGATCTTCTCCCTTGGAAATTCTCATTGGCGCCCACGCCCCCCCACGGTTTGCAAAGCCTTGCCGCCACACTCTTCCATTGCTTGACTGCCCCGGCGCCACATGGCGCGGGCGGGTTAATCGCGGGTGGGAGTCTTTCTTGACAGTTTCTTGACAGATGCTAAACTGCGGGACGCGAGCACCAGCGCGCCTCGGTCACATTTGCGCGTGCAGGAAGCGGAGCTGTGGACCCGCGGTGTTGCCGCGAATCGGTCCTGACTAGCGGAGACTGATGCGCCGTTGACGCTCACCTGTGTTGAAATCGCTAAAAATAATCAACGGCGCACTTCCAGGATTAATTTTGTCAGCGTTAAACATCACGCCAAATCCGGGTGCTCCTCCGTTGAGGAAACTATTGGAAATGGCAAATCGTGCCCGCGAACGTGAACCGGGGAAGGGCGAGGCTTGTACCTGCCAGAATGCAGAGGGTACCTAGACAATAGAAGAACTGCTTCACGGCAGGCCCCCTGTCAAACCCACGACAACCCCGTTCCAGGTCAGAGCCGTAAACGTCCCCTTCACGCCTTGCCCTCACGATGCGGGGCGGTACCACCTCCGTCAATCATCAAAAGAAGCGGCCGCCGCAAATCTTTCGGTCAGGAAACGAGTGTTGTACGTACCTTCGTCCGGGGTCAACGTCCTCCGTCGCGTCGCGGGCGGCCCCCTGCGGCCGGGTCGGATGCCGGAATCCGGGGCGCCACCAGGAGGGTCCGCTCTCCGGTGTACGTGACGGCCCCGGGGGCGGCTCCGCGGGGTTTTCGGAGATGCTTGCGGGCGACGCAGTCCACGGCCACCTGCCCCCCGGCGCGGCCTTCGCTGTAGTAGGCTGCGATGTGAGCCGCGGTCCTGATGCTCGCCTCGGTGGGCCGCCCGCCGGCTTTGAGGATCACGTGGGCGCCCGCGATGCCGCGCGCGTGGAACCACAGGTCGTCCGGGCCGGCCTCTCGGAACGTGATCCGGTCGTTCTCCCGCGCGCTCCGGCCGGCCAGGATGAGGCCCCCATCCGGGGTTGGAAATCGCCTCGCGCCCCTGCGCGCCGAGGGCCGGCCGCGCGGGCCTCGTCCGATCAGGCCGGATTGGGCCAGGTCCGCGTGGATCTCCCACACGTCATCCGCGGAGGCCGCGGCGTCGATCTGGACCAGGGCGTCGCGAAGCGCCCGCGCCTCACCCTCGAGCACAGCGATGCGGGCCGGGATCGCCCGGGCGGCCGCCCGGGCTTTGGCGTACCGGCGGAAGTATCGCTGCGCGTTTTGACTCGGGGTGAGCGCGGGGTCGAGAGGGATTCCGATCTCTGTGCCTTCCGTGGTGTGATCGGGGACGTGGAGGATCGCGTCCCCCCGGCGCGCCCGGTGGGCGTAGGTCAGGAGCAGTTCCCCCAAGACCCGGTAGCGATCGGCCGCTTCGCTCGCCGCGAGGGCCTCGCGCCCCTCCCGGATCGCCGCCGCCCGTTTGTCGAGAGCGCCGTCCACCTGACGCCGGAGCGCGGCGCGCCGCTCGTCGAGCAGCGTGACGATGCTTCCCCGGGCGCCGGCCTCGCGGTAATAGCGATCGAGCGCTTCGCTCATCGTCTCAACGGGGACCGGGGCGAACCGCTCGAACGCGCGCATGGGGAACGGCGCGAACGCCGCCGGTCGACCGTCCTCCGTGTACAGGACCGGGGTAAACGCGCCGCGGGCGGCGTCCTGAGCGATCTCCCGCAGAACGCCGAGGATCTGCGGGGCGGCCCCCGCGGCGGCGTGCGCCGGCATCGTGGGATCCAACCCTGCCCGAACCGCGACTTCGTAGGCTAGCGTCGGGCTGACCCCCAGCACCCCCTGGGAGATCCGCCGCGCGAGCGGGAGGTCTCCCTCGAGCATCGCGGCGATCAGCGCGGGCGTGAGCGCATCCGGGGTCGGCCGGTCCACCGGCGGGGGCGTGTAGGGGCGGCCGGGCAGGACGGGCCGGCGGCGCGACATCCGGGTGGTCACGACCTTGAGCGCGCCGATCACCACCCTGTCGTCCGCGAGGATGAGGTTGCTGTGGCGTCCCATGATCTCGGCGATCAGCCAGACCGGGCCCTCGAGCGCGCTTAGGCGAAGCCGGATAATCCGTTCGAACAGCGGTTGCTCGACGCCGTCCAGGCGGGCTTCGGCGAGCCGGCTGCGGAGGAGCAGGCCGAACGGCGTGAGGCGTTCGGTCTGCTCGGGCGGCCTGGTGAAGTGGATCCGGGCCAGTCGGGGATGGATGCTGCAGACGAGGTGGCGCGCGCCGCCGCCGGCGCGGAGGCTCACGACGACCTTATCCGGGGAGGGCTGGCGGACCCCGGCGAAGCGTGCCCGTACGGACGTCTGAATCTCGCGCGCGACGGCGGCGAGCGCGAGGCTGTCGAACTGCGGTTCCGGGTGCTCAGGCATTGCAGGAGGAGATTGGGCGGCGGTCGCCGGACTCTCCTGTGTGCCGCTGAGGAGCATGACAGGATTTGGCGCCGGCGACCTCACCACGGTGGCAGGGCGGTACGTCGTCGAGGCCCGTTCGCTCAACCACCGGTTCCTCGAAGTCGCCGTCCGGCTCCCCCGCGACCTGGCTCCGTTGGAGGAGCGTATCCGCGCGCTGGTGCAGGGACGAATCTTGCGGGGCCGCGTCGAGATTGCTATTATTAGAAAAGCGTTCACCAACGCCTTGAATGACCTCAAACAGGCTCTGGACCTGTCCGGGACCCCAGATCTCTCCATGCTGGTAGGGCTGCCCGACCTGATCAAGATCGAGGAGCCCAAGGAGGATCTGGAAGAGGTCTGGCCCTCGATCGCCGGCGGGCTGGGCCAGGCGCTCACCCGTCTCGTGGCGATGCGCGAGGACGAAGGGGGCCGGCTCGCCCGAGACCTCGGGGAGCGGATGAGGCGGGTGGGGCAACGGGTGGACGACGTCGAGCAGCGCGCTCCGAGGGTGGTCAAGGACTACGCGGCCCGGCTCTCCCGGAGAATCGCGGAGCTCATGGGGGCCGTCCCCGTGGACGAGGGGCGCGTCGCCGCCGAGGTGGCGATCTTCGCCGATCGATGCGACATCTCCGAGGAGCTCACCCGGTTTCGGAGCCATCTGACGCAGATGCGGCAGACCCTCGAGGCGGATGGCGCCGTCGGGCGGACCCTGGAGTTCATCGTCCAGGAGTTGGGGCGGGAAGCGAACACGATGGGGAGCAAGGCGAACGACGTGGAGGTCGCGCGGGACGTGATCGCGATCAAGGGCGAACTGGAGAGCCTGCGCGAGCAGATCCAGAACGTGGAGTGAGGAGCGCAGCGTCGATGGAGACCCGCCTGATCAACATCGGATTCGGCAACATCGTCGCGGCGAACCGCATCATCGCGATCGTCAGCCCCGACTCCGCCCCGATCAAGCGCATCATCCAGGAGGCCCGCGACAAAGGCATCCTCATCGACGCGACCTACGGTCGTCGGACCCGGGCCGTGGTCATCACGGACAGCGGTCACGTCGTGCTCTCGGCCGTCCAGCCGGAGACGGTCGCCCACCGATTCACGAGCAAGGAGATCATCGAGGACGAGGAGGAAGCCCCCGCCGGGGCGGCGGTCGAATCGGAATGATCGTCACCGTCAGCGGGGAGATCGGGGCCGGCAAGAGCACGGTGGCCAAGGCGCTCTCGCGCGCGCTCGGCCTCCGGTACGTCTCGGCGGGCGAGATCTTCCGCGAGGAGGCGCGCCGGCGCGGCCTGACCCTGGCGGCGCTGGGGCGGCTGGCGGAGCAGGACCCGACGATCGACCGGGAGCTGGATCGAATGCAGGTGGAGGCGGCGCAAGGCGGCGGCGTGCTCATCGACAGCCGACTCAGCGGGTGGTTGATCGATGGAGATCTGCGCGTGTGGCTGCGGGCGGCGCTCGCGGTGCGGGCCGCGCGGGTGGCCGCCCGGGATGGGTTGTCGCCGGAGGAGGCCCTGCGCGAGTTGCGGGCGCGCGAGGAGTGCGAGCGGCGCCGGTACCGGGAGTTCTACCAGATCGACCTCACCGACCTCGGCCGGTATCACATCGTCGTGGATACCGCGGCGTGGAGCGCCCAGGAGATTGTCGACGCGCTGCTGCCGCTGACCCGCAGGTTCCAGCCCGAGCGATTGGGTCGGCCCTCGTAAGC
>VBAO01000212.1 GCA_005883865.1 Candidatus Segetimicrobium genomatis | reverse complement strand
TTTCTCGACCTCACCATGTGCCCGCCGCCCGGGCGGCCCGCGGCTCCGCCGGACGCGGCGGCCGACGCGCCGCTGGGGATCGCCCGCGCGATCAAGGCGAGGATCGGAGAGGCGCTGCGGTTGCCCGCGTCCGTGGGGGTGGCTCCCAACAAGTTCCTGGCCAAGCTCGCATCCGAGCTCGCGAAGCCGGACGGCCTCCGCGCGATCCGGGCCGGGGACGCGATGGAGGTGCTCGCCCCGCTGCCGGTCACCGTCCTCTGGGGGGTCGGCGCGCACACCCAGGAACGGCTCCGGGCCCTCGGCGTCCACACCGTCGGGGATCTGCAGCGGACCCCGACGTCGGTGCTGCGCGCGTCGCTGGGGTTTGGCGCCGAGCCGTTGGCCCGGCTGAGCCGGGGGATCGACGATCGGCCCGTCACCGCATCGAGGGAGACCAAGTCGGTGGGGCGCGAGACCACGTTCGATCACGACACCAGGGATCGGGGAGCCCTGGACCGCACCCTGGGGGAGCTGGTCGAGGATGTGGCGCGCACCCTTCGGGCCGAGGGGCTCCGGGGCCGGACGGTGACGCTCAAGCTGCGCTATGCGAACTTCCACACGCTGACGCGGAACCTGACGCTCCCCACCCCGACGCACTCCGGAGGCGTCGTCTTCCGTGCGGTCATGGGGTTGCTCGATCGCCTCGGCAGCCTCCCGCAGCCGGTCCGGCTCGTCGGCGTGAGCGTGTCGGGGCTCGCGCCCGCCGATTTGGCGCAGGTGCCCCTCTTCGGCGACGAAGAGCACCAGGCGCGGGTCGATCAGGTGGTCGACGCGATCAACGACCGGTTCGGCGAGGGCACGGTCCGTCCGGCCCGCGAAGGCGACGGGACGTCAGTCGCGTAGGAGCCGGCTTTCTTGGAGGACGGCTTCTTTCAGGACGCCGATGAAGGGGAGCTGCCGGTACCGTTCCTGATAGTCGAGGCCGTATCCGACGACGAACAGATCCGGGATTTCGAAGCCCCGGTACGCGATCGGGAGCGCCTCGAGGATCCGCCGGCGCGGGCGGTCGAGCAGGGTGCAGATGTGGAGGCTCGCGGGGGAGCGCGCCTGGAGGAGGCGCAGCAGGTATCCGGCGGTCAGGCCGGTGTCGATGATGTCCTCGACGAGGAGGACGTCGCGGCCGGTGATCTCCATGTCGAGGTCTTTGATGAGCCGGACGACGCCGCTCTGCAAGGCGGCGCTGCCGTAACTGGTGATCGCCATGAAGTCGAACGCGATCGGGATCTCGATGGTGCGGCTCAGGTCGGTGAGAAAGTACACCGCGCCTTTGAGCACCGAGATCAACAGCGGGGTGCGCCCGGCATAGTCGCGGGAGATCTCCCGGCCGATCTCCTCGACCCGGGCCGCGATCTGATCCTCCGTGAAGAGGATCTCCTCGATATCCTCCACCGCCGCCCTCACCGGGCCGCGGCCGTCGGACGGAGCCCGTACTTCAGGAGCAACTGGCGGAAATCGCGGCCGTAGAAGATCTTGATGTTGACGCCTGGGTACAGCTCGCGGAGGCGGCGGACCTTGCGGTTCTTTCTGGTGACGAGACTCTGCTTCAGCGTGGTGAGCTCGATGAACAGATCGCACTCGGGGAGGTAGAAGTCGGGGTTGAAGCTCTCGATCACGCGCCCGCGGTCGTCCCACTCGAGGGGGAAGGTGCGGGGCTCGTACTCCCAACGGATCCCGTAGAAGTCGAGGATCTTCGCAAACTCCTCCTCGCTCCTGTTGGCGAACCGGACGGTATCCGTCGCACCACCCCTGGAGGTCTTCACCGATCCCGCTCGTCCCTCCGCCGGGCAGCCTGATGGGCCGCTGGGAGTTAGTATAGCGGCCAATGTAGAAATAATCAAGGAAAGCCCCCGCCGGGCGCCGAACGAATATACCATAGATAAAGGGAGTGCGAGCGATGACCACGGCGCCGAACACGGGGCCTCAGGCCAACACCGCAGCCTCCAACCATGAGCTTGAGCGCCTCCTGCTGCAGCTCCGAAGCGCCGATGTCACGCTGCGCAGCGACGCGGCCCATGCGTTGGGGAAGCTGGCGGACGAACGCGCGGTCGCATCGCTGGGCGAGGCGCTGCGCGATCCGGATGAGTACGTCCGGAAGAGCGCGGTCATGGCGTTGCGCCGCATCGGCGGGCCCAAGGCCATGGAGGCGATGCGGGTGGCGCTCGCCGACCGGTCGGAGCAGGTGTGCCTGCAGGCGGTCAAGGGGCTCGGCGAACTGCGCGACGCCGGCGCGGTCGAAGCGCTGATCAAGGTCCTCGCGCGCCGGGAGCGGTCGCTGGTGCAGGCGGCGACCGAGGCCCTGTCGCGCATCGGCCCCGAGGCGGTGCCCCACCTCATGGAGGCGTTCAAGGATCGGTACCTCCGGAGGCGGATCGGCGCCCAGATCTGGCGCATCCTGACCGAGATGGGCTCGCGCGTCGTCGACCCCCTGGTCGGAGTCCTCGGCGACGACAACTACTATGTCCGTCTGACCGCGCTCACCATCCTCGGGCGGATCGGCGACAAGCGCGTCGTGGAGCCGATCCTTCGGGTCTTCCTCAGCGATCCCCGGCTCCAGGAAACGGTCGTTGGGACGATCGGGCGGCTCGAGGAGCGGGGGGTGCTGGTCCTGCCGACCGGCGACCGGGAGGTGCTGCTGCCGGTCGAGGTCGTCCATACGTTCGCGCAGGAGCCGCGCGAGACCGTGCTCGGGGTGCTCAACGCGGCGATGGAGAACCCGAGCGTGAAGGTGCGCCGGTTCTCCCTGAAGGTGCTCTATCAGCTCCTGGGGGAGGCCACGTTCGAGCAGCTGCTCCGCTACCTCGGCGACGATGACCCCGACGTCAAACGGTTGGTGATCCGCCTTCTCAGCAAACTGCGGGACAAGCGGGTCATCGAGCCCCTGCTGAGCCTCCTCTTGAAGGACGGCGGGCAGGTCGAGGAAGCGATCTGGGACGCGCTCAAGGTCCTGACCAACCTGCACGAGTACGAGGAATTGCGGAAGCGCGTCGCCCGCGAGAAGGCCGGGACCCGGCCGGTGGTCAAGACGTACAAGAAGAAGGACGTGTCCCCGGACTGGTGGCGCGATCAAGATTGAGAGGCACGCCGCCGGGAGAGCCACCGCCCGGCGCACCGCTCCGATCCCCTCGACGCGGATGAACCCCGCCCCGTCCCCCGGCGAGCACGCGGTTGGGACCGCACGGATGCGCCTCGTCCGGGCCGACATCACGGCCCTCGCCTGCGACGCGATCGTCAACGCGGCCAACGACCGTCTGTGGATGGGCGGCGGGGTCGCCGGGGCGATCAAGCGCCTCGGCGGCGAGGCCATCGAGCGCGAAGCCGTGGGCCGGGCCCCCGTTCCGGTCGGGCAGGCGGTCGCGACCGGCGCCGGTCGGCTCCCCGCCCGCTATGTGATCCACGCGGTCACGATGGGGCAGGACCTCACGACGGACGAACACTCGATCCGCGCGGCCACCCGAAGCGCCCTGCGGCTGGCCGATCAACTGGGGCTGCGGTCGGTCGCGCTGCCCGCGCTGGGGACCGGGGTCGGGGGCTTTCCGCTCGCCGAGGCGGCTCGGGTGATGCTCGAGGAGACGGCCCGGCACCTGGAGGCGGTGGGCCGTCCCCCCGAGGTCGTGTTCGCGCTGTACGATGAGCCGGCGTATGCCGCCTTCGCGCGCGCCCTGCGCCGGCTCGTGGACTCCGCGGGGACCTGATGCGGGTGCTCCTCACGAACGACGACGGGCTCCACTCGCCCGGTCTGCTGGCCCTGGCCCGCGCCCTGCGGAGGAGGGCCGAGACCTTCGCCGTGGCACCCGAGCACGAGCGCAGCGCGGCGAGCCACGCCATCACGCTGCACAAGCCGCTGCGGGCGGTGCGGGTGAAACTGGGCGACACCGGGCTGCCGGCGTGGGCGACCAACG
>VBAO01000211.1 GCA_005883865.1 Candidatus Segetimicrobium genomatis | reverse complement strand
GTGGCCGGCGCGAGCAGGGCGATCAGGCCGGCCATCGAGACCTCGGTGACCCCCACCCCGCCCGGAATCATCAACGCCATCCCGAGCATGGCGGCGCCCAGGTACGCGAACCCCACCAGCGGCAGCGCGAGGGGGATCGCCATCGCCCGGAAGACGGTGACGACCCGGACGATGTCCAACACGGTCACCCCGGAGGTGCCGAGGAGCAGGAGCCAGAGCGTCCGATGCCCCCGGAGGAGCAGGAGGCTGGTGAAGAACGTGTCCATGAGCCGGAGGCCTCGGTCGCGCAGCGCCGGGGGGAGCGGGAGGCGTCGGAGGACGGCGCCGATCCAGGCCTGCACTTGCGCCGGGGCGGCAACCACGAGGGCCGTGGCCACGACCAGGGCCGCGATCAAGAGCGCCAGCAGGCGGCTGGCCATCACCACCCGGGTTGGGACGAAGGCCGCGAAGCCGAGAAACGTCACCACGAGAAAGGTGATATCCAGCATCCGCTCGACGACCATCGCCGACGTGCTGACCCCCAGCGGGATGTCGTACGAGCCCCTCAGCATCACGGCTTTGGCCAGCTCGAAACTCCGGCCCGGGGTGATGCTGCCGGCGGCGACCCCGGACAACACCGAGATCGCGCCGAACCGCCAGGAGATCGTCGTGCCCGTCAGCCGCCCGATCATGAACCGCCACCGGACGGCCTTCACGAGGACCTGGAGCCCCACCGCGACGATCGCGAGGCCGAAGAGCGTCGCCTGAATCCCGCGCAGGGCTTCGCCGATCTGCCGCACGTTCGTGGTCGCGGCAAAGCCCACCAGGATCGCGAGCCCGGCGCCGAGCAGGAGGAAACTGACCCACCGCGCGGGAGCGGCGCGCGGCCCGCGGCTACGATCCAAGGCCGCCCATGTACCGCTCCAGCGTCGCCCGCCGCGTCGAGAGCTCCTCTCTCCGCCGCCGGTCCGCCGCCACGACCTCGGCGGGAGCCTTCTCGATGAACTCGGCGGTGCGGAGCCTCCCCTCGAGGGTGGCGAGATCCCGCGTGACCGCGGCGAGCTGCTTTTGGAGCCGGGCCCGCATCGCCTGGGCCGCCTCCCGGGAGTCCACCGCCATGGTGATCTCCACAGGGCCGCACAGGCTCGAGAGCCCTCCTCTCGGCCGGGGGGCGGTCTCGGGGTGGATGGCGAGGCCGAAGGTGCGAGTGAGCGACGCTATATAGCGCTCGGCCTCCTCGAGCGTCGCCTGTGGCCTTTCGGGCGCGAACAACTCCACCTTGACGGTCTCGCCTGGGGCCAGACCGAGGTCGGCCCGCATCCCCCGGATCGCGCGGATGACATCGATGACCAGCGTTATCTGAGACTCCGCCTCGGCGTCGATCCACCGCTCCATGCCGTCCGGCCACGGGGCCCGCATGATGGTGCGGCCCTCGTGCGGGAGGGCCTGCCAAATCTCCTCCGTGAGCGACGGCATGATCGGGTGCAGCAGCTTCATCGCCTCGGCGAGGGTCCAGCCCAGCGTAGCGCGCGTCACCGCCGCGTGCGCCGGGGCCGGAGGCTCCCGGAGATCCTGCTTGGCCATCTCCACGTACCAGTCGCAGAACTCGCTCCAGACGAAGTCGTACAGGCGCTGGCAGACCTCGCGAAATTCGAACCGTTCCAGGGAGTGGGTGACCTCGAGGGCGCACCGCGCGAACCGGCTGACGATCCACCGGTCCGCGAGGCCCAGGGCCGATCGCGCGGGAGGCGTCGCCGGGGCGGGTGCCTGGTCGAGGTTCATCCGAACGAACCGGGCGGCGTTCCAGATCTTGTTGGCGAAGTTTCGCGTGTCTTCGACCATCTTTTCCGAAAACCGCAGGTCCTGTTCGCCGGTGCACCGGTTGATCAGGGCGAACCGCAACGAGTCGGCCCCGTAGCGGTCCACCAGCAGGAGCGGATCCATCCCGGTGCCCATCGTCTTGCTCATCCGCCTCCCCTCGATGTTCAAGACCGTGGGATTGATGTACACATCCCGGAACGGGACCTCCCCGCGGAACTCCAGCCCGAACATGACCATCCGGGCGACCCAGAGGAAGATGATGTCTCTCGCGGTCACGAGCGCGCTGGTCGGATAGAAATACCTCAGATCCTCGGTCTCGCGCGGCCACCCGAGCGTGGCAAACGGCCAGAGGGCCGAGCTGAACCACGTGTCCAGGACGTCGGGATCCTGGGTGAGGGCGGCTCCCCCGCACCGGGGACAGGTCTCCGGGGCGGCCTTGCCCGCCACCATCTCGCCGCAGGGGCAGTACCAGACCGGAATCCGATGCCCCCACCACAACTGCCGGCTGATGTTCCAGTCGCGGATGCGCTCCATCCAGTCCATATAGACGTTGGTCCAGCGCTCGGGGTGAAACCGCACCCGCCCGTCGCGCACGGCCTGAATCGCCGGGCGGGCGAGATCCTGCATCCGGCAGAACCACTGGTCGGAGATGTACGGCTCGATCACGGTCTTGCACCGGTCGCACCGGCCGATGTTGGTCGTGTACGCTTCTTCGCGCACGAGGGCGCCCGCCGCGCGGAGATCATCGGCGATGGCCTTGCGCCCCGCCTCCCGATCCATCCCCCGGTAGCGTTCACCCCCCAGGTCGTTGATCCGGGCCTGCGGGTCCAGGCAGACGAGCACCGGGAGCCCGTGGTCGGCGCCGATCTCATTGTCGAGCGGATCGTGCCCGGGCGTGATCTTGACCGCCCCGGTCCCGAACCCGCGCTCCACCCGGCGGTCCGCGATCACCGGCACCACCCGCCCTACGATCGGGACGCGCACCTGGGTTCCCACCAAGCGCCGATACCGCTCGTCCTCGGGGTGGACGGCCACCGCGACGTCCGCCAGGATCGTCTCGGGGCGCTGGGTGGCCACCACCACACCCTCCCCGCCGTCCTCGCCGGGGTAGCGGACGAAATAGAGGACGCCCGGCGTCTCGACGTACTCCACCTCGAGGTCCGCGATGCTCGTCTGGTCCTTGGGGCACCAGTTGATCATCCGCTTACCTTTGTAGATCCAGCCCTTGCGGAAGAGCCGGATGAAGGCCTCCTGGACCGCCTCCGCGTACCCGGGATCCATGGTGAAGGTCGTCCGCTCCCAGTCGCACGAGCAGCCGAGCCGGCGGAGCTGCCCGAGGATCGTCCCTCCGATCTGCTCCTTCCACTTCCACGTCTCTTCGAGAAAACGTTCCCGGCCGAGGTCGAACCGGGTCAGGCCCCGCTGCGCGAGCCGGCGGTCCATGACCACGTGCACCGCGATGCTGGCGTGGTCGAGCCCGGGCTGCCACAGCGCATTGTACCCGCGCATCCGGCTCCATCGGATGAGGCAGTCCTGCAGGCTGTTGTTGAGCGCATGGCCCATGTGGAGCTCCCCGGTGACGTTGGGGAGCGGCATCATGATGGCGTACGGGCGCCGCGCCGGATCCGGGACCGCATGGAACTCCCCGTGGGCCAGCCACTCCGCGTACCGTTGCGCCTCGACCCGCGCCGGCTCGTACGTGCTTGGGATCTCGGTCACCCCAGCCCTCCTCAAAGACCGCAAAGACCGGGCTGCAAAGACGACGCCGCCCCGCCTCAAAGGGCGGAGCGGCGCTCCGCGGTACCACCTTTGTCCCGGCGGACCCTCCGAGGGCCGGCCGGCTCAAGCGCTGTCACGGGCGCTCCCGATCGGACCTCAGGCGCGAGTCGCGCTTCCGGCCCGCCGCTCAGGGGCGACATTCAACCTGCCCATCCCGGGGAGCTCGCACCAGATCCTCCCCTCGCTCA
>VBAO01000210.1 GCA_005883865.1 Candidatus Segetimicrobium genomatis | reverse complement strand
AGGTAGACCTTTTCCGCCCCCGATCCCCTCATCCCCTATGCGGGGGGCCAGGCCGGGGGCAGGCGCGGGCGAGCACGCGGAGAGGATTCTGAAGATGCAGGATGTCGCGCACCGGGCGACGGCTGCGAACGGAGCCGTCCGCGCCGTCGCGGTGGTCTCGACCCAAACCGTAGAAGACGCCCGCATTCGACACGCCACCTCGGCCACGGCCACGGCGGCCCTGGGGCGCAGCCTGACGGCCGCGGCGCTCCTCGGCGCGGGCCTCAAGGATAGGCAGACAGTCCTGTTGCGCGTGCTGGGGGATGGCCCGATCGGCGGCGTGATCGCCCAAGCCGACGCCGACGGCCACGTGCGCGGCTACGCGGTCCATCCGCACGCGGATCTTCCGCAGACCGACCACCGGAAGCTGGACGTCGGGGGGCTGGTGGGCCGGCGGGGAATGCTGCATGTCACGCGGGATCTGGGGCTCCGGACTCCGTACCACGGGTCGGCACCGCTGGTCTCCGGAGAGATCGCCGAGGACCTGGCGTCCTACCTGGCGACCTCGGAGCAGATCCCCTCGGTGGTCGCCCTGGGGGTGCTGGTGGGCCCCGACCTCCGGGTGCTCGCCTCGGGAGGATTGTGCATCCAGGCGCTCCCCGGGACCCCGCCCGAGGTCGTCGACCGCCTCGAGGCCCGGGCCCGGCAACTGCCGCCCATCACCCAGCTGATGAGCGCGGGGCGCACGCCTGAAGAGATCCTCGCGGCGTCCCTGGGAGACCTCGACCCGCGCATCGGGGACCGGACCCCGCTGGCGTTTCACTGCCGGTGCAGCCGCGAGCGCGTCGAAGGGATGCTGTGCATGCTCGGCATCCAGGAACTGGAGACGCTCCTCGCGCAGGAGGGACGGGCCGAAGTCACCTGCCGGTTTTGCGGGGACCGCTACGTGCTGGGCACAGAGGAGGTGCGCGCCCTGATCGCCCGGCTGCGCGGCGCGGCGCCTCCCGTGATGTAGCCCCGGGTCAGGCGACCCGGATGACCTTCCCCGATTTGAGACAGTTGGTGCACACCATGGCCCGGCGGCGGACGCCGTTGATCACGCCGCGCACGCTCTGGAGGTTGGGGAGAAATCGCCGCTTGGTCTTGTGGTGCGAGTGACTGACTCTATTGCCGGTGCGGGGTTCTTTGCCGCAGACGGCGCAACGTCGTGCCATCGGATGGACGCTCCTCTCTGAGAATGTGTCAGGAGCGAGTCTACCACATGCCTGCGGCAGGGACAATGTAGGGCGCGTAGAATTTGCCGCGGAGGGAGCGTGCGCGCGGCAGCGCGGGAGGCGAACGCGATAGCGACGTCGCACACGGCACCACCGGCGGTCCCGGCGCGCGCGGCCGCCGCCGGTCTGGAGACACTCGTGCAGTACGCGCGCGGCGTGGGGCCGCAGCGCGCCCGGCTCCTCCTCGACGGGCTGGGCATCGCGACCGTCCGAGATCTACTCTACCATCTCCCCCGGCGGCTCGACGACCGCAGCCACCTCCGATCGATTTACGACCTCCAGCACGGTGCCGTCGAGACGATCCAGGGCGTGGTCGGACAGGTGCGCCAGTTTCGACCGCGCCGGCGGTCGCTCGTCATCACCAAGGCGGCCATCACGGACGACTCCGGCGTGCTGCAGGTGGTCTGGTACAACCAACCGTACCTTGCGCGCCTGCTGGCGCCGGGGCGGCGGCTGATCCTCCACGGCCGGGTCCAGCGCCGCGCGGGGGAGATCCAGATGATCGCGCCGGAGTTTGAACCGCTCGATGACGGCGAGGACACGCTCCACGTGGGACGGATCGTCCCCGTCTACCGAAGCACCGACGGGTTGAGCCAGCGGATCCTCAGGAGGATCGTGTTCCACGCGATCGACGACTACGCTCCGCTCGTGGAGGAGTGGCTTCCGGCGCGGGTCCGGCGCCGCCACGGGTTTGCGGACCAGGAGGCGGCGCTCCGCCAGGCGCACTTCCCGGACACCCTCGACGCCCAGGAACAGGCCCGCCGGCGGATGGTGTACGAGGAACTCTTCCTCCTCCAGTTGCTGCTCCTCCGCCAGAAAGCGCGCGCGGAGGCGGAACCGCGGACGGTGCGGTACGGGGACGCCGGCGACCTTGTTGCCCGATTCCACCAGGGCCTGGCGTTCCCCCTCACGCAGGCGCAACACCGCGCCATCAACGAGATCGCCGGGGATCTGGCCGGGCCGCACCCGATGAACCGCCTGCTCCAGGGGGATGTCGGATCCGGAAAGACGGTCGTCGCGGCGAGCGCACTCCTCCGGTGCGCCGGTGGAGGAGCTCAAGGCGCGCTGATGGCCCCGACCGAGATCCTCGCGGGGCAGCACTACCTCACGTTGCGCGGGCTCCTGGACCCGCTCGGGGTGACCGTCGTCCTCCTCGTCGGGGGGCTGGGGCGCGCCGCGCGGGCGGACGCGCTCCAGAAGACCCGGGATGGCACCGCGGACATCGTCATCGGGACCCACGCGCTGATCGAAGAGGACGTGGAGTTCCACCGGCTCGGGCTCGTGGTGGTCGACGAGCAGCACCGGTTCGGGGTGGGCCAGCGGGCAGCCCTCCGCGCGAAGGGCCCCCGCCCGGACGTTCTCGTGATGACCGCCACGCCCATCCCCCGGACGCTCGCGCTGACGCTGTACGGCGATCTCGAGGTTTCGACCCTCGACGAACTGCCCCCGGGTCGATCGCCGATCAAGACCTATGCCCGGCCGACCGCCCGGCGCCCGCAGGTGTATGAGTTCGTGCGGGCCCAGGTCGCGGAGGGCCGGCAGGCCTACATCGTGTGCCCGCTGATCGAGGAATCCGAGAAGCTCCAGGCCGAGGCCGCGGTGGACCTCGCCGCCCGGTTGTCCAACGATCTCTTTCGAGGCCTGCGCGTCGAGGTGCTGCATGGGCGGATGCGGGTAGAGGAGCGTGAGGCGGCGATGCGCGCGCTCCGGGCAGGCGAGATCGATATCCTCGTGGCCACCACCGTCATCGAGGTCGGCATCGACATCCCGAACGCCTCGGTCATGGTCATCGAGGATGCGGATCGGTTTGGCCTGTCGCAACTCCACCAGCTCCGAGGTCGGGTCGGCCGGGGCGCCCATCAAGCGTACTGCATCCTCGTCGCGGATCCGAAAGCCGACGACGACGTGACGGCCCGGAGGCTCCAGGCGATGGTCGAGACCACCGACGGGTTCCAGATCGCGCAGCGGGACCTGGAGCTCAGAGGGGCGGGGGAACTACTCGGGGATCGCCGGGGGGGCGGGCTGCGACAGCACGGGGTCACCGATCTTCGCATCGCCAATCTTCTTAGAGACCACGGCTGGCTGGAGGGCGCCCGCCGGGATGCCCGCGAGATCCTCGCGCAGGATCCGGCCCTCGAGTCACGTGAGCACCGCGGGATGGCGGACGCGCTCAGACGCCGGTTCGGCGGCGCCAGCGCCGAGAACGCCCGTGTTGGATAGCCCGTGCGCCTGAGCGGCGGCACCGCCCGGGGGAGGCATCTCCGCGCCCGAGGGAGCCGGGGGGTCCGGCCCACCGCGACCCGGGTCAAGGACGCGGTGTTCAACTCCCTGGGACCGCGCGTGGCGGACGCGCGCGTCCTCGACCTGTTCGCAGGGACCGGAGGGCTGGGGATGGAAGCGCTCAGCCGGGGGGCCCGGGAGGCGGTGTTCGTTGAGCGCGATCCCCGCAACGCCGCCGCGATCAGGGAAAACCTGGCCGCGGCCGGGTTGGGCGCGCGCGGGGCGGTCCGCCGCGGGAACGCCCTCACCGCGGTCATGACGCTCGCCGCGGAAGGGCAGACGTTCGACTTCATCATCCTCGACCCCCCGTACGGTCGAGGGTTGGCACGGGAGACGCTCGGGCGGGTGGCCGCCACGACGCTGCTCGCCGAGGGAGGCGTGGCCATCGCGGAGGGCCACTGGCGGGACGACCCCGGCCAAGTACCCGGCCTGGAGCGCGTTCGGGAATCGCGGTATGGTGAGACCGCGGTATGGATCTACGCGAAGGCCGCGAAGAAGGAGGCGGGCGTTTGAGG
>VBAO01000209.1 GCA_005883865.1 Candidatus Segetimicrobium genomatis | reverse complement strand
AGCGCGCCCGCGGCGATCGCGACGCTCCCGGCGGCCAGGCCGTCGAGGCCGTCGGTCAGGTTGACCGCGTTCGCCATCCCCACGACCAGGGCGATGGAGAACACCGCGTATCCCCAGCCCAGGTCCACCCTCAGGTGCGTCCCGGGCACCCCGATCCAGGAGCCCAGATGCGGCTGCATCGCGACGTAGAGACCCCAGAGCAGCGCAACCGGAATCTGCAGCAGCAACCGCTCCCGGACCCGGAGCCCCAGGCTCCGGCGACGGACGATCCCCAGGACGTCGTCCACCACGCCGATCGCGCCGAACGCGGCAACGACGCCGAGGGCGACCAGGAGGTCCATCGGGGCCCGCAGCGCGGCGACACCGACGACCAGCGAGGCCGTGAGCACCGCCCCGATGATCAGCAGGCCGCCCATCGTGGGCGTGCCGGCTTTCTCGCCGTGGCGCTTTGGGGCCTCCTCGCGGATCGACTTCACCGCGCCGGTGCGCCGGAGCCAGCCCACCAGCGGGCCCCCGCCGGCCAGGGTCAGCGCGGCGGCCAGGGCCCCGGCGGCAAAGGACGGCGTCACGCGCTCCCCCCGCGGCCCGGCGTTCCCGTCGGTTCCGGGCGCATGAGGGCGGCGGTGATCCGCTCCATCGCCATTGCGCGCGAGCCCTTGATCAGCGCCACCGAACCGGGGACGAGCTCCTTCATCAGGAGGCCCAGCACGTCGTCGAGGCTCTCGGTGTGCACGATGCGCGGCCCGCCCGCCTCGCGCGCTCCCGCCGCGAGGTCCCGGGCGAGCGGGCCGAACGCCACGAGGAGGTCGATGCGCCGGCGGGCCGCGTCGCGGCCGACCCGCCGATGGGCCTCGACCGCGCGCGTCCCGAGCTCCTTCATGTCGCCGAGCACGACGACCCGCGGCGAGCCCTCGATCTCGTCCAGGGTGTCGAGGGCGGCCGCCACGGATTGCGGGCTGCTGTTGTAGACATCGCTCAGGAGGACCGTTCGTCCAAGGCGAATCACCTCGAGCCGCATCGGCACCGGCGCGGCCTCGGCCAGCCCGGCCGCGACGGCATCGGCCCCGATCCCGAGCGCCACGCCGACCGCGGCGGCCGCCAACGCGTTGTGGACCGAGTGGCGGCCCGGGACGCGGAGCGTCACCTGCGCCTGCCCCCCCGGTGTCTTGAGGCGAAACGTGCTTCCCCCGGACGGGAGCAGGGAGACGGCCTCCGCCCGCACCTCCCCCCGCTCGAGCCCGAAGGCAATGACCCGCCCCCGGGCGCGGCCCCTGAGCGCCCACGCGAGCCGATCATCCGCGTTGAGGATCGCGCACCCGTCCTCGGGCAGTCCCTCGATCAACTCGCCCTTGGCGGCCGCGAGCGCGTCGCGGCTGGGGAAGAAGTCCAGGTGGGACTCGCCGACGTTGGTGACGACCCCGATCTCGGGGCGCGCGATCTCCACGAGCTCGCGGATCTGTCCCGGACCGCGCATCGCCATCTCGAGCACCACGACCTCCCGATCCTCCGGCAGGTTGGCGAGCACCAGGGGGATGCCGATCTCGGTGTTCCAGTTCTCCGGCGATCGCGCCGTCCGGAACGCGCGCGCGGCCACGCCCGCCGCCATCTCTTTCGTCGACGTCTTCCCCACGCTCCCCGTGATGCCGACGACCCGAAGCCGCTGCCGGTCCCGCGCCGCGCGGGCCAGCCGCTGGAACGCTCGGAGCGTGTCCTCGACCAGGATGAGCACCGCACCCGGTGGCGCCTCACAGGGGCGCGACACGAACGCCCCGGCGGCGCCGCGATGAAACGCGTCGGCGACGAACCCGTGCCCGTCGCTCTGCGTGCCGGCCAGGGCGACGAAGAGCATGCCCGGCGTGATCGTCCGGCTGTCGACGGCGGCTCCCCGCACCACGGCGCCGCCCGCGCCGTGGGTGATGCGGCCGCCGACGATCCGCGCGACCTCCGCCGCCGACCACGCGGGGGGCGACGCGCGGGTCTCCAGACCGCCCGCGCGGGTCATCGCGACCCCCCTCCCCCGCCCCGGCGCGCCCGCAACACCTCGCGGGCGACCAGGCGGTCGTCGAACGGCACGGTGCGATCCCCGAGGATCTGGTAGGTCTCGTGCCCCTTGCCGGCGATCACGACCACGTCGCCGGGGCGGGCGAGGGCGATCCCGCGCTCGATCGCCCGGCGCCGGTCCGGAATGCTCTCGAAGTTTTTCGCCCCATCGACCCCGGCCTCGATCTCCCGGATGATGCCCGCGGGATCTTCCGTGCGCGGGTTGTCCGAGGTGAAGACCGCGTGGTCCGCGAGTTGGGTGCCGATCCGCCCCATGATCGGCCGCTTCGTTCGGTCCCGGTCGCCCCCGCACCCAAAGACGACGATGCGGCGGCCCGAGGAGATCTGGGCGGCCAGGCCCAGGATCTTCTCGAGGCTGTCCGGGGAGTGCGCGTAATCGACGAGGACGGTGAACGGCTGCCCTTCGTCCACCGGCTCGCACCGCCCCGGCACCCCGGCCACGGACTCGAGCCCCTGCGCGATCGCGGCCGGATCCGCGCCGGCCGCGAGGCCCGCCGCGAACGCCGCGAGCGCGTTGGACACATTGAACAGGCCCGGGAGGCGCAGCGACAGCCGGCGGCTGCCCGCCGGCCAGGCCACGGTGCACTGCGTCCCGTTCGACGCGAGCCGGACGTCGGTCGCCCGAATCTCCGCGGGGCCGTCGATCCCGTAGGTCATGACCCGCGCGCGGCTCCGGTGCGCCATCGCAGCGCTGCTCGGGTCGTCGGCGTTCACGATGCTCACCCCGGCCGGATCCACCATGCCAAACAACCGGCTCTTCGTGTCGCGATACCGGGCGAGGTCCCCGTGGAGATCCAGATGGTCCTGGGTCAGGTTGGTGAAGACGGCGGCGCGGAATCGGCAGGACGCCACCCGGCTCAACTCGAGCGCGTGCGATGTGACCTCCATGACGATGTGGCCGACGCCCTCCTGGTGTAGGTCGCGCAGCAGGCGTTGCAGGTCCGGGGCCTCGGGCGTGGTGGAGGTCGTCGTGTGGAACTCCACCGAGGCGCCCTCCGCCAGCACGCCCGTCGTGCCGATCACCGCCGCGCGATGGCCCGCCGCGCGCAGGACCGCGTTGATGAGGTAGGTCGTGGTCGTCTTCCCCTTGGTCCCCGTCACCCCGCACACCCAGAGACGGTGCGACGGGTCCCCGTAGAACGCCGACGCGACCACCGCAAGGGCCTCGCGGGTGTCGGGGACGACGACCTGGGTCGCCGGCAGATCGGGCAGCGGATGATCGACGAGCACCGCCGCGGCGCCGGACGAACCCCCGGATCGCCGCGAACAGGTCCCCCGCCCTGACTGCGCTGGAATGGTAGGCGATCCCGGCGATCTCGCAGTCGGGGAGTCCCACGAGCGCACGGGGCCCTAGCCGCCCTGCCAGCAGGTCGGTCAACCGCATCCCTGGCCTCCCGTGCACCCTGTCCCCTGCCGGTCCCGCCCCAGGCGGAGCCCCGGACCCCCGCGGCTTCGGCCGCATCCCTAACCTAGTATATTAGCAACTTACCCCTCCGCGTAGACATCATTCTGGGCCCACGACCGGCGGAATGCGGAGATACCACAAGACCTGCCGGGCGATCTCTCGAAACACCGGCGCGGCGATTTCTCCCCCCAGATATACCCCCCGGGGCCGGTCCACAACCACGAGGATGGCCAGGCGGGGCCCGGGCACGGGGACCACCCCGACAAACGACGCGACGTAGGCCCCGGGCTCGTACCCGGACGGCCCGGGGCGCTGTGCGGTCCCGGTCTTGCCGGCCACCGGGTACCCCTCAACGCGCGCCTGGGCACCGGTCCCGTCTTCGACGACGGCCAGCATCATCGACAGCACCCGGTCGGCCACTTCCGGCTCGATGACCCGCTGGGGCGGACGGTCGCCCGGGGTGGCCACCGCGTGGCCCGCCGGGTCGCGAATCGCCTCCACCAGGTGCGGGTGGACGGCGAGCCCGTGGGTGGCCAGGGCGGACGCGGCCACGAGCAATTGGATCGGCGTCACCGAGATCCCCTGGCCGAACCCGATGGTCACCAGCGTCGGCCCATACCACTCGCTTGCCGGGCGCACGATCCCCGCCGCCTCTCCCGGGAGGTCGATCCCCGTCGGGCGGCCGAATCCAAACTGCCGGATGTATCCGAGGAATCGGTCTTTTCCGACCCGGGTCGCGACCAGCGCCGCGCCGACATTGCTCGAGTACTTGACGATCTCCGTGAGCGTGAGGCTGCGATGGGGTTGCGCCTCGGCGTCGTAGATCGTCGCTCCGTTGATCCGGATCTTGCCCGGATCCGGAAAGACCTCGCTGGGGCCGACCGCATGGCTGCTGAGGGCCGCGGCGGCCAGGATCAGCTTGAACGTCGACCCCGGCTCGTAGAGATCGGCGACGGCGGGATTCTTCCATCGCGTCGCAGGCACGGCCTGGTATTGGTTGGGATCGAAGGTGGGAAGCGTGGCGAGGGCGAAGATCGCGCCGCTCTGGGGGTCCATCACGATCGCCACCCCACCCCCGGCGCCGGCGGCCGCCACGGCGCGTCCAAGCTCGCGCTCGGCGATGTGGGTGCGCAGCCTGTGCCGGCGCGCGACATCGACGACCGCCCGCAGCCGTTCGAGCGGCCACACCGTTCCCCCGCCGAGGTTCGCGGTCTGCTCGACCGACACGAGCCGGGCCGGCGGATAGTGAGGCCCCTCCCGCCCGATCGCGCCTTCCACCTGCTCGGCAAGAAACAC
>VBAO01000208.1 GCA_005883865.1 Candidatus Segetimicrobium genomatis | reverse complement strand
CCACACCGCTGTAGTCCGCGTGGGACAGGATCGCCCGGCAGAGCCGCTCATCGAGCCCGCGCGCACGCAGGAGTTCCACCCCCACAAAGGGGTGGCCGGCTTCCTGTGAAGGATGCTTCTCATAATCGAGATCATGCAACAGGCCCACGACCCCCCACGTCTCCTCGTCCTCCCCGAACGTCCTGGCGTAGGCGCGCATGACCGCCTCCACCGCCAGCATATGCTTCAACAGATTCGGGTTGCCGGTGTGCTGCGTGAGCACGGTCCAGGCTTCCTCTCGGGTCATGCCACGCTCCATCCAAAGTAGGATCGGTTTGCACATCGTTCCTATATGTGCCTATATACACTACTTGACTTATCCCAACATACCGCGTAGTGTAAGTATACAATTTCAGTTCACGGTGTCAACATACACCGCTGATGAATAGATACAGTTCGCAGTACACTGAGTGAATTGTTTCACGTGAAACATTTTTGGGAGTCGGACTCAGGAGCGGGCAAATGGGAGTAACCCTTGACCGGACCTCCGAGACCCCCCTCTACCGCCAGCTCCTGGCTGAGCTCTCCAGCCGCATCCGATCTGGAGAGATCGCCTCGGGCTCCCGGCTCCCTTCGGTGAGGAGCCTGGCGAGAACTCTCGGCGTGAGCCCCATAACGGTCGTGCAGGCCTACAACGGACTCGCCGCGGACGGACTCGTCCATGCCACGGTTGGACGGGGCACGTTCGCAGGGGCTTCCGGCCCCGAGACGGCCCGCCCTCAATCCGACGATCGGGCCAATACCGCTCCCGAGGACGGAGAGTGGCACACCACGCTCCCCGTGCACCTTCGGGCCCCAAGAATCAGCGCCATGCACGCGCTCCTGAGGCCCGGTCGGCGCCCGGGGGTCATCTCACTCGCCGCCGGAACGCCCGATCCGAGCCTCTTCCCAATTCGGGTGCTCGGAAGGCTCTGGAGCCGGGTGATGGCGGCCGAAGACCCCGGATTTCTCCAATACGGCACGTCGCAGGGGGATTACCAGCTGCGGACCTGGATCGCCGCCCGCTGCGCCGCGACGGGGATCAGGGCCAAGGCCGAGGACATCCTCATCACCTCGGGCTCGCAGCAGGCCATCGACCTGGTCGCCCGGACATTCGTTGGCCCGGGTGATTATGTCCTGGTTGAAAGCCCAACGTTTATCACCGCCCTCGATATCTTCGAGGGCCGGGGCGCCAAACTGATCGGGGTGCCCATGGACAACGAAGGCGTACGGGTGGACGTCGCGGCCTCCCTTATGGAGCGGTTCAGGCCGCGCCTCATGTACACGATGCCCACTGCCCACAACCCAACCGGGATTACCACGACCGAAGACCGCCGCCGCCAACTGGCCGCCCTCGCCCGCCGGTACAACCTGCTCGTCCTGGAGGACGATACCTGCAGCGAGTTTACCTACGATGGGGAGGCTCCCCCGGCCATCAAGGCGTTTGACGCAGGGGGACACGTGCTCTTCGTCCTCAGCTTCTCGAAGACGGTGATTCCCGGGCTCCGGATTGGTTGCGTTGTGGCCCAGGCCCCCCTCTTGAGCCGGCTGGTCGATTCTAAGTCCGTGGCCGATCGGTTTACATCCCCCCTCATCCAGCGCACGCTGTGGAGGTACCTGTCGTCGAGCCGGTACCCTCGCGACCTCGCAACCGCGAGGGACGTGTACCGCTCTAGGAGGAACGCGCTTCTGGAGGTGCTCGAGGAGACCATGCCCACGGGGGTCACCTGGACCCGTCCATCGGCGGGGTTCAACATCTGGATGCATCTGCCGGACACGACGACGGCGGCCGAGGTGTTCGAGGAAGGGCTCAAGGAGGGGGTGGCCTGCGCACCCGGGGACCTCTTTCTCCCCCACGCTCCCCCGCCTTCCGGGCTCAGGATCTCATTTGCCGACAACCCCGAGGAGACAGCAGGGGAAGGGGCTAGGAGGCTCGCCAGGGCCCTCACCCGGGTCCTGGCCTCCTCCAGGGCAGAGGAGCCTGAATCGGCCTTTGTGACGACCGTGTAGGACAACCCACGTGCAGGGGTGGTCGGAGGGGGTTACCTGAGCAGGAGGTCGATCAGCCGCTCCAGATCGTCCGCCGAGTAGTAGTTGATTTGAATCGTGCCCTTCTTCCCCTTGGTGGTGATGGTGACGCTCGTCGCATAGCGGTCCTGGAGCCTGGCGCCCAGGTCCGTAAAAAGCGGATCTTTCGGCCCTCTCCGGGTAATTGTTTCACGTGAAACATTTTTGGTCGCGGCCTTGACCATGACCTCGGTCTCCCGGACCGAGAGCTCCCGTTTCTCCACGTGCTTCCAGATCTGGAGGAGCCGCCGGCGGTCCGGCACGGCGAGCAGAGCCCGGCCGTGACCCTCGGTCAACCTGCCTTGATCGATCGCGAGCTGCACTTCCTCGGGGAGGTCGAGGAGGCGCATTGTGTTCGAGATCGACGCCCGGCTGCCGCCGACGGCCTCGCCGATTTCCTCCTGAGTGAGCCCGAACTCGGCGCCGAGCCTGCGATAGGCCCGGGCCCGCTCCATCGGGTTGAGATCCTCGCGCCTGATATTCTCGATCAGCGCGACCTCGAGCGCCTCCCGATCCGAGATGTCCCTGACGACCGCCGGAACCGTGGTGAGGCCGGCGGCCTGAGCCGCCCGAAACCGGCGCTCTCCCGCGACGATCTGGTAGGCCCCGTTGGCCGGCCGTGCCACGACCGGCTGGAGAATGCCGTGCCTTCGGATCGAGGCCACAAGCTCATCGAATTCAGGTCCCGGCCTCCCCTGCCTCGGCTGAAACGGGTTCGGGGAAAGCGACGCGATGTCCAGGTCCTGGACCAGTCCCGAAAGGTGTTCGACATCCGCCCCCGGGATCAGCGCGCCGAGCCCGCGGCCAAGTCCCCGCCTAGCCATCCGTTTGGTCCCCCCCATCTTCTGACGGCGTCGCGGCCGCCGTGGCCAGAGGCCCCGCGACCCCGACAAGACCCCTTTCCATCCACCGAGGTTCCAGGCCGATGCGGCCGATCACCTCATGGGCCAGGCTGAGATAGGCCTCGGCTCCTCGCGAATCCGCGGCATAGGCAAATATCGGCTGTCCGTGGCTCGGGGCTTCAGCCAGGCGCACGCTCCTCGGGATCGCCGTCTCGAACACCTGGTGGCCAAAGTGGCGTTTGACTTCTTCGGCGACCTGCTCGCACAGCTTCAACCGGGGATCGACCATGGTCAGGAGGACCCCTGAGATGCGGAGGCCCGGGTTCAGATGCCGCCGGATGAGCTCGATCGAGGTCATCAGCGCGGAGAGGCCTTCGAGCGCGTAGTACTCGCACTGCATGGGGATCAGGCATCCGTCGGCCGCCGTGAGCGCGTTCACCGTCAGGAGCCCCAGGGACGGAGGGCAGTCAATGACCAGGACGTCGTACATGTCCCGGATGCGCTTCAGCGCCTTCTTGAGCTTGTTCTCCCGGGCGATCGCCGGCACGAGCTCCACCTCGGCGCCGGCGAGTCTGACATCAGAGGGGGCCAGGTCGAGCCTGGGAACCGGGCTCGGCCGGATGACGTGGAACATCGGATCCGCGCCGATGAGCACGTCGTACATCGATCCCAGGCCGGCGCCCTTCGAAGCACCGACTCCGCTCGTCGAGTTCCCCTGCGGGTCAAGATCGATGAGGAGGATCCGGTGCCCTAGGAGCGCGAGGGCGGCACTCAGGTTGACGGCGGTGGTCGTCTTGCCCACCCCGCCCTTTTGGTTGACGATCGCGAACGTGCTCCCCGTTGGCTGCATCTCCGTTTTGCTGCGGATTAGAGGCCGAAGTCCCACCACGATAAGGAGAAGGGGCCACTCGCAATCGATCACCAGTTCCCCATGCCGCCGGAAAATCCTCCATCCGGCATGATGGATAGACATCAAGACATCTAACTATCAATTCCTGGGGGCGCCCCCGCCTCCAGGGGCCGGCGGGCCGGCACCCCAGGCCGGCGCGGGTACCCCGGGGGGGTGGGCGCGACCTTCCGCA
>VBAO01000207.1 GCA_005883865.1 Candidatus Segetimicrobium genomatis | reverse complement strand
ATACCAGGTGATCATCGCCGAGCAGGTCCCGGTCGTCTACACGACCATCCCGAACGCCTACGTGGCGGTGCGCAACAAGTTCGGGAACATCAAGTACACCGCGTTCGGCGGGCCGTTCTGGAACTTCCCGGTGATCTACATCAAGCCCTGAGGGGGCGCCGCTTCCCCCGCCGATGATCCGCTACATCGCCCGCCGCCTGATCCTGCTGGGGCCCCTGTTGGTCGGCATCACGTTCGTCAGCTGGGCGGCGATTCAGCTGGCCCCCGGGTCGGGCGATTACTTCCAGTCGCTGGTCCTGCAGTACCCGCAGATCAGCCCGGCCACGATCGAGGGACTGCGCGCGCGATTCGGCATGGACCAGCCCCCATGGATCCAGTACCTCCGCTGGCTGTGGAGCATCGTCCACCTGGACTTCGGCCTCTCGTTTGCGTACCAGGTTCCGGTGACCTGGCTGATCGGCAGCCGGGCGCTCAACACCCTCCTGCTGTCGATCACGTCGATGGTCGCCGCGTGGGCGCTCGCCATCCCGGTCGGGATCTATTCGGCGGTCCACCAGTATTCGGTCGCGGACGGCGCGCTCAACGTTTCCGCCTTCGTGGCGATCTCGGTCCCGAGCTTCTTCAGCGCGCTCCTCCTCCTGTACGCCGCGTTCTGGACCCACCTGCTCCCCCTGCAGGGGCTCACCAGCGTCACCTACGACGTCCTGCCCTGGTGGGGGAAGGTGCTCGACGTGGGGTGGCATCTCATCCTCCCCACGATCGCGCTCGGCGTCTTCTCGGTCGGCGGGCTGATGCGGTACATGCGCAACAACCTGCTCGACGTCCTGCGGGCCGACTACCTGAAGACGGCCCGGGCCAAGGGCCTCACCGAGCGGCGGGTGATCCTCCGGCACGCCGTCCGGAACGCGATCAACCCGCTCGTGACCCTGTTCGGGTTCGAGCTGGGCGGCCTCTTGAGCGGGGCGGCGTTCGTGGAGAACGTGCTCGGCTACCCCGGGCTCGGCCGGCTGATCCTCGAGGCCGTGCTCAAGAAGGACGTGTTCGTCGTGATGGGGAGCCTGCTGCTGGGCAGCGTCCTGCTGATCCTCGGCAACCTCGCGGCCGACATCCTGCTGGCCGTGGCCGACCCGCGGATCCGCTACGACTGAGGGGACGCCGGTGGCGCACGATCTGGTGGCAGCGCGCGTGGCCGAGCAGCGGCGGCGGGAAGCGGCGCGCGCCCGGACGCCGCTAGCGCTCGCCTGGCGCCAGCTCACGCGCTACAAGCTCGCGCTCGTGAGCGGCGCGGTCCTCGTCGCCGCCTACGTCATCATGGTGTTCGCCGAGTTCTTCGCCCCGTACGCGCTCGACTTCACCGACCGGAGCCTGTTCTACGCGCCGCCCGTGGGGGTGCACCTCCGGGACGCCCAAGGCCGCTGGCACCTCCGGCCCTTCGTCTACGCCTACCGGCTCGTCGACCGCGACCTCCGGATCTACGGGCCGGACACCTCCCGCGCCTACGACATCCGCTTCTTCGTCCGCGGGTTCCGGTATCGGGTGCTGGGGTTTGCCCCGACGGACATCCACCTGGTCGGCGCCGATCCTCCGGCGCGGCTCTTCCTCCTCGGCAGCGACCAATTCGGCCGGGACCTCCTCTCCCGGATGTTGTTCGGCAGCCGGATCTCGCTCCTGATCGGGGTGCTGGTCGTCCTGATCACGTTCCCCATCGGCCTCGTCCTGGGCGGCGTGGCCGGCTACTACGGGAAGATCGTCGACAACATCCTCATGCGGTCGGTCGAGGTGCTGGCGTCGTTCCCCACCTTCTACCTGCTGCTCACCCTCGCCTCGGTGCTGCCGGCGACCTTGAGCAGCGGGGCGCGGTTGTTCATGATCGCCGCCGTCTTCAGCCTGGTGGGATGGGGCGGGCTGGCCCGGATCATCCGCGGCCTGGTGCTGAGCATCCGGGAGCTGGAGTTCGTCCTGGCCGCGCGGGCCGCCGGGCTGGGCGACCTCCGGGTCATCGTCCGGCACATCCTGCCGAGCACCACGTCGTACGTGATCGTCGCCGCGACGCTCTCGATCCCGGGGACGATCCTGGGGGAGAGCGGCCTGTCCTTTCTCGGCCTGGGGGTCCAAGAGCCGAGCACCAGCTGGGGACTCCTCCTGGCCCAGGCGCAGAGCGTCGACGTGCTCACCCACTTCCCGTGGCTCCTCCTGCCCGGGCTGGCGATCGTCGTCGTGATCCTGGCCTACAACCTGCTTGGGGACGGGGTCCGCGACGCCCTCGATCCCCGGCAGCGGTCTTCGTAGATGCCCGCCCGGCCCGCCCCGCCTCGCTCCCGCGGCAGGACCGTCGTCCTGCTCACCCTGGCGATCGGCGTCGCGGTCGCGGGAGGCGGCGGGCTCTGGCACCGGATCGCCCAGGTCCAGCAGGGAGCGATCCCGTCGCAGGTGCCCCCCGGCGTGACGCGAGACCCCGCCACGCGGGCCCGGGGCGCCGTCCTGAGCATCTCGGGGCAGGAGAGCCGTCCCCGGGCGACGTACGATCCGGCGTCCGGCACGGTCACGGTGCGGTTTCAATCGAAGTACTACGATCCCAAGCACACCGCCGCGTACAACCGGCAGTACCTCGCGACCGAAGGGCGGCTCGTCGTGCAGTTGGTGTTGTACAATGTCCCCGAGATCGCCGCGGTCACAGCGGAGCTGTCCGACGGGGGGCGGCTCCTCGCGACGGTCACCGGGACCCCGTCGGAGGCGTACGCGGACTACACGGTCGACTATGCGCGCGGGCTCCCGTAGGCCCGCGCCGGGGGGTGCGCGATGACCGGAGTCAGGCGGACCTGCTTCGCCGCGTTGGGAACGATCGTGGTAGCGTCCCTCGGCTGGCCGGCGGTCCCGGGCCGGGCGGCCGGCCCCAGGGACGAAGTCGTGATCGGCATCTCCCAGGAGCCGGACATTCTGGTCCCGGGATTGGGCGGCAACCTCGCCGTGAGCAGTGAAGTCATCATGGCGCTGTTCGTCGCCGGCGCCTTTTGGAACGATGAGTTGAAGCTGGCCCCCGTCGCGGCGAAGGAGATCCCGACGCTGGAAAACGGTCAGTGGAAACTCCTCCCCGGCGGGAAGATGCAGGTCACCTGGCACCTCAAACCCTCGAAGTGGTCGGATGGGGTCCCGGTGGACGCGGAGGATTACGTGTTCACCCACCGGGCGATCATGAACGACAAGGTGCCGGTCATCGATCGCGTCTTCGAGAAGCACATCGAGAACATCTACGCCCCTGCCCCGGACACGATCGTCGTCACGTACAAGGATCATTATGCGTACGCCAACACCGACGTCATCGAGTGGGGGCCCTGGCCCAGGCACCTCCTCGAGAAGGCGTATCATGATAACCCGGGGGGCCTCGACAAGCTGCCGTTCGGCAGCGACCCTCAGGCCACGATCGGCAATGGGCCGTACCGGCTCGTCTCCTGGCAGAAGGGGTCTTCCATCGTCGCCGAGGCCAATCCGAACTACACGCTGGACACCCCTCGGGTGAAGCGGATCGTGTGGCGCGTGGTCTCGGACACGAACACCCTCGGCGCCAACATGCTCTCGAGCGCGATCGATGCGATCAGCCCGATCGGGATCACATTCACCCAGGGGGTGCAGCTCGAGGAGCAGGTCGCCCAGCGCCGGCTCGCCCAAAAGGTGCTGTTCACCCCCGGGATGGTCTGGGAGCACATCGACCTGAACCTGAACAACCCGAGGTTCAGGGACAAGCGGGTCCGCCAGGCGCTCCTGTATGCGCTCGACCGGCAGGCGCTGGTGGATGCCCTCTTCGGGGGGAAGCAGGCCGTGGCCAACAGTTACCTGCCGCCCAAGCACTACGCCTACGATGCGTCCATGCCGAAGTACACGCACAACCCGGAGCGGGCGAAGCAGTTGTTTGCGGAGGCGGGGTGGACCCCCGGCCCGGACGGGATTCTCCGGAACGTCCAGGGCGAGCGGTACACGGTGGCGATCGGCACCACCGCCGGCAACCGCGTCCGCGAGGACGTGGAACAGATTCTCCAGAACCAGTGGCGGCAGGTGGGCGTCGAGCTCAAGATCAGCAACCAGCCGGCGCGGGTCTTCTTCGGCGAGACGACCCGGCACCGGGGCTTCGACATGGCGATGTACGCCTGGGTGCAGAAGCCGACCGAGGACGGCGAGACCCTGTTCACGACGGACAACATCCCGTCAGCCCAGAACGCGTACAACGGCCAGAATTTCCCGGGGTTCTCCAACCCGGAGATGGACAGGCTGCTGCGCGCTGTCCCCACCGAGCTGGATCAGGCGAAGCGCGTGGCGATGCTCAGGCGGACGCAGGCGATCCTCGCCGAGGAGCTCCCCGTCCTGCCCCTGTACTTCAGGGCGGACGTCACCGTGGTCAAGAACGGGTTCCAGAACTGGAAGCCGACCGGCGTCGGGCACAACGGCCAGGTCACGTGGAACGCCAGCCGGTGGGCGTGGGGCGCGCGGTAGCGAAACGATCGCGGGCGCTCGGACGCCGGGGACGAGATGCAGCGGTATGTGATCCGCCGGCTCGTGCAGATGGTCCCGATCCTGCTGGGGATCTCGATCGTGGTCTTTGCGCTGCTGGCGGCGGCGCCCGGCGACCAGGTGGACCTGCTGATCTCAGGCGTCCCGGGGATCACTCCGGCCGACGTCATCCGGCTCAAGCACGTCTACGGGCTGGATGAGCCGCCGCACGTCAGATACGTGAAGTGGCTGGAGCGGGCGGCGCAGGGCGACTTCGGCTGGTCCCGGACGTACCGGGAGCCGGTGTTCACCCTGATCCTGGACCGGCTGGGCAACACCGTCTCGCTGGCCGCCGCGGCGCTCACCCTCGCCCTGGCCGTGGCGATCCCCGTCGGCATCTATTCG
>VBAO01000230.1 GCA_005883865.1 Candidatus Segetimicrobium genomatis | reverse complement strand
ATCGTCGAGGCCGGGCGGCTGACGGGGAGCAGCCTGAATCGCCAACCGTGGCATTTCATTGTCGTCGAGAACTCCCAAACGCTCCGCCGGTTGGGGGCATTGGCGCAAAGCGGCCCCTATATCGCGCAGGCGCCCCTGGCGGTTGTCGTGGCGATTGACAAGACGAGATTCGCGGTCTCCGATGCGAGCCGGGCGATCCAATCGATGATCTTGACGGCGTGGTCGGAGGGGATCGGCTCGAACTGGGTAGGATTCCAGGGGCTGACCGAGATCAAGCCGCTGTTGGGAATTCCGGATACCCTGGATGTGCTGGCGATTATCCCGTTCGGCTATCCGGCGGAGGCGCTCGGCCACGGGAAGAAGCAACGCAGGCCGCTCTCCGAGGTAGCCCACCGCGAGAGGTTTGGGCAGCCGTTTGCATGATCGCCGGGGCGTGCTGCTCACCGGGGCCGTGGCATGTTCTTGACCCTCGTGTGATCTGCCGGTGACATTCTGGGTGCATCCTGATTTCACGCAAAGGTTTCGGTGGAGGTGTGGGGATGCGACAGTTGCGCTACGCGCTGGCGAGCGGGATCGTGGTCGCCTCGCTGGCCACCCTGGGACTCGCGGCGCTCGGCCATGACTCGGGGGGAATGGGCGGCGGCACGGGCGGGGGCGGCGGAGGGGGGTCTGACGGCCAAAGCCAGATCAGCCCCGCCCGCGTCTACTTCAACCAGGGAGCGGAATTCTCCAAGAAAAAGAGCTGGTACCTTGCGATCCAAGCCTACGAGCAGGCGGTGCGCCTCGACCCGAAGTTCGCCGAGGCCTGGAACAATCTTGGTTCCTGCTACCGGAAGATCAAGGACTACGGCAAATCATTCGACGCGTACAAGCACGCGCTCGACCTCAAGCCGGAGTACCCGAACGCCCACGAATACCTGGGGCGGACGTACCTGGCGACGGGGAACAAGGACGCGGCGATGCGCGAGTACGAAGTCCTCAAACGCCTCGACGCAAAGATGGCGGACGAACTCCTGAAAGCCATTCAAGCGAACGACGCCGACCTGGGGGATAGCGACTGACCCCGGCCCCTGCGCGGGAAGGATAGAGGGCCGCGGAGGAGCGGACGTCACCCTCTCAAGACGCCAGAGTGTGGTTGGTTTCGACCATCACCCGAGACCGGGTCAGGAGTTCGGCCGCGAGTTCTCCATCGCCGAACGAGAGGTGAACGGCGGGCACTCGTGCGGCCAGGTCGCAGAGGTAACGCACCGCGCCCCCCTGGTGACTGGCGAAGTTCCAGGAGTGCCGGAGAAGCTCCACCACGGCGTGCGCCGGCGGGCAGGGGGATAGTTCGGCGGGAGCCCCGACCTTATAACTCGGGAAGACCAGGGCGCCGACCGGCACAGGTTCTCGGCAGAGACGTTCCGGCGCGAGGGGGACCTCAACCTTGTTCGGCGCCCGCAGCCAATCCTGAGGCATCTCCTGACCGGGGAACTCACGTTTCGCGGGCGTCAAAGGAAAGGGCACGGCACGGCTCGAGGCCGGAATCAGAGGGACGACCTCGTCCGACAGGTAGGTCCATCCGCGCTCGCACAGGCTGCTGGCAAGCGTGCTCTTTCCCCGCCCCGGCGCGCCCGGGAGCAGCATCGCTTGCTCGCCCGAAGCGACCGCGCCCGCGTGGAGCCAGAGGAGATCCGGCCGGACCTGAATCAACACCTGGATTACCGAGAAGCGGAGACAGCGAAGGATATCCGCGAGCGAGCCATCCTCGAGTTCAACGGTGTTGCCCCTGATGTCGTAGGGGCCGCCGTTCCGGGACACCTCGAGCCGGCCGGCCACGCGGGTCGCCGCGGGAGCGACCATTGCCGCGTACATGCTCTCGACGCCGGCCAGCACCTCAGGGGCGTCGGACGTGAGGGCGACTTGGTGGCTCCCAAACGCGATGTAGATCGTCCGCGGGGGCATCGCCGTCTTCACCCCCGGCGGGGGCGGCCTCACGAGATCTCCAGGAGTCCCAACTCGCGGAGCCGTGTCACCCCCTGGATCACGTCGGGCAGCAACTCGTCCCCGGAGCGGCCGACGCACTGCCCCAGCTCCTTCGTGATCGCCTCGACCGTCCGGGTGCCGTCACACAGGTGCCAGATCGCCACAGCGGACCGATTGAGCGCGTATGCCGTCTCGCTGCGAGGGACATAGACCAGCAAATCGTCGCCGAGCGGGTACTCCTCGGTACCGCTCAGCCGGGCCGGGGTCGATGCCCCGTCCGGGGTCCCGTCGGCTCGCCCGCCGGCGGGGAGCGAACTGCCGGGTGTCATTATGGCTTGGTAACGGTGGCGCTTGCGCCAGCGGTGACGATGGTGCCGGCGGCAGTGACGGTGGTGGTGGTGGTGACGGAAGCGCCTGGTTTGGTGGACGTTTCGACGCCGTACCCGGCGAACGCGGTGGCAGGTAGCCTGAGCTGGAGCGCGAGGACCGCGGGAATGATCCAGCCCGACCGGATGAGGGCCCGCCTGGTCTGGTCCACCCCCCTCATCTCCTCCGAGCCGGTTTTGCTCACATTGGTGGTCATGACATCTCCTCCTTTAAGACTCATGAGAGTCTTCTTCTCTGGAAGATGTTAACTGGCTTGCACTGCCGTCATAACGAGAGAATATAGGCCAAACACCTCGTTACGAATCAGGGAAACGCCTGATGATGGTCTGGGAAAATCCTTTACCGCGAATTCGTCAAGCGGGTTCCCGTTAACCTGACATCGAACTGGCGTTCGCCGGGCTACCAGACCGCTGAGGGGGGCCTCCGTCAACTCCCGTGTGCTGGGAACGGCGCGGGGGTGGCGAGCATGGCCTTGATGTGCGCAACCGACAGGCTCTGGGCGGCGGTGTGGAGCGCCTGCACGAGCGCCTGACTGACGCGATCGAGGGTGGCGAGCACGGTCCTTTCCTGCCCGACGGACACGTCCCAGACGCTGTGGAACACCTGGACGAGCGCTTGGCCAACGCGATCGGGCTGGGCGGGCATGGCCCCCGCCAGCGCGACATGCGGGTCCGCCCCCGCCCCCAGGCTCACCACGAGGATCGGCAGGAGCACGAGGCTTGCGATGGCGGCCGCTGTCGTAAGGTAGCGGTAACTCCTCCATGGCTGGATCGGCGGCACCGCCGCGAGCGCCGGCACCCCAAGCGCGCCCAGAGGTCGCGACCCGGATCCAACACGAGCCTCCAGGCTCTCCACGGCCACGGCGAGCGTAGCGCCCAGGCACAGGCCGAGCAGCCCGGCGAGCATCCCCGCCTCCGGGAGGTGGGTCGGCAGCGGTCTGTCGGGCGCCAGCGCCGGATCCACGACCACGATCGCGGCCCGCCCGGACGAGCCGGCCTGGGTCTCTCGGATCAACGCCTCCTCGTGCATGGCGGAGAGGCGCGCGGAGAGCTCTTCGGCGTTCTTCACATCACGCTGGAGCCGTGCCAGGGCGAGTTCGGTGTTGGGAACCGTGTTCAACCTGGCCTGAAATCTGTTGAGGATGGGGGTGATCGCGGCCGCCTTGGCCCGCGCGGTCGCCGCGTCCACTTCTCCATTCACCATCTCGCGGGCGAGTTGTGCGCGGATCGGACTCGTCCCCAACGAGGTGTCGGTCACGACCTTCCCGGCTTCCGCGCGAAGGCGCTGTTGATCATCGGCGATTTGGCCCAGCAGCGCTTTCACCTTGGGATGCTCGTCGGTATACATCTGACGCAGGTCGGCCAGTTGGAGCTCCAGTCCGGTGAGGTGGTCGCGAATCTGGGTGATGACGGGATTGGTGGCGATCGAAATCGAGGCCAGTCGCTCATCGTTTTGGGCCACGAGATGCGACCGGATGGCGGCAACACGCGCCCGCGCGCTCGTTTCGTCGAGCGTCGCAGCGTCGTATGCGGACTGCAGGTCGGCGGCCCGCTGCTCGGCGCGCGCCACCTCGTCCGGCAGCGCCGTGTTCCCCGTCCGGGTCCGGAAC
>VBAO01000229.1:8453-14070 GCA_005883865.1 Candidatus Segetimicrobium genomatis | reverse complement strand
CGCCAACACCATCGACCCGCTCGCCGGGAGCTACTTCGCGGAGAGCCTCACCGATCGCGTCGAGGACGGCATCTGGGCCTACCTCCGGCGGATCGACGCACTCGGCGGGGCGGTGGAGGCGGCCAAGCGAAATTTCTTCCAGACGGAGCTGGCCGACACCGCCTACGGATACCAGCGGCGCAAGGAACGCGGCGACCTCGTGGTCGTCGGCGTCAACAAGCATAAGGACGCCGGCGGGTCATCCGAGATTCCCTTCACGCTGCACGAGGTGGATCCGGGGGCGGAGGCGCAACAACAGGCCCGGCTCGCCCGCGTGAAGCGCGGGCGGGACTCCTCTCAGGTCGAGCGGTGCCTGGCGGAGCTGGCCGATGTCGCGCGCGGCGACGACAACCTCATCCCTCCCACGATCGAGGCCGTCAAGGCGTACGCCACGGCCGGGGAGATCGTCAAGGCCTTGCGCGCCGTGTTCGGCACGTACGTGGAGGACCCCGTGTTCTGAGCGGGCTCGCGATGGCGGGGCGAAGGGTCCGGATCCTGATGGCCAAAGTGGGGCTCGACGGCCACGACCGCGGCGTCAAAGTGGTGGCGCGGGCGCTCCGCGACGCCGGCTTCGAGGTGGTCTACACCGGCCTGCACCGGCTGCCCGAGGAAGTGGCCGGCGCCGCGGTCCAGGAAGACGTGGACGCGATCGGGGTGAGCATCCTCTCGGGCGCCCACATGGCGCTGGTGCCGCCCCTCCTGGCGGCGCTCCGGGCCAGCGAGGCCGCCGACATCAAGGTCCTGGTGGGCGGCGTCATCCCGCCCGCCGACCGGCAAAAGCTGCGGGCGCTGGGCGCGGCGGCCGTCTTCGATCAGGACGCGACGACCGACGAGATCGTCGAGTGGATCCGGCGGGAGCTGGGGGGACCGGGCGCGGCGCCGGCCCTCCGGCGTACGACGACCACTACCTGCCCGAGCCTCGCCAGCGGTACTGGTGTCCCGCGCGCGAGACCATGCCCCCCGCGGAGCGCGAGGCCCTCGTCGTGCGCAGGCTGCAGGCGGTCGCGCGCTGGGCGTGGGAGCGGTCGCCCTTCTACCGCGACCGGTGGACCGCCGCCGGCGTGCATCCCGACCATCTGCGGACCCTTGAAGACCTGCGCCGTTTCCCGGTGGTGACCAAGGCCGACCTGCGCGCGGAGCAGGCCGAGCATCCGCCGTTCGGCCGCTACCTGTGCATCCAGCGCTCCGAGGTCGCCCGGATCCATGGGACGTCGGGCACGACGGGCAAGCCGACCGCGTTCGCGATCGGCGCGGACGACTGGCGGCGCATCGCGAACGCCCACGCCCGGATCCTGTGGGGGATGGGCCTCCGGCCGGGCGATACCCTCTTCCTCGCGTCGTTCTTCAGCCTCTACCTCGGCAGCTGGGGGGCGCTCGCCGGCGGCGAGCGGCTGCGCGCCGGCTGCCTCCCCTTCGGCGCGGGCGTCCCGGGCCAGACGCGGGTGGCGGTCCGCTGGCTCCTCGAGACGCGGCCGACGGCGTTCTACGGCACCCCGTCCTACGCCCTGCACCTCGCGGAGGTGGCGGGCGCCGAGCACGTCGACCCGCGCGACTTCGGGTTCCGCGTGATGGTCTTCTCCGGCGAGCCGGGCGCGGGCATCCCCGCCACCAAGCGGCAGATCGAGGAAGCGTTTGGCGCCGCCTGCATCGACAGCGGCAGCATGGCGGAGATGACGCCGTGGATGACCAACGCGGAGTGCGAGTTCCGGCGGGGCATGCACCTCTGGCAGGACATCGTGTACTGCGAGGTCTGCGACCCGCGCACCTATGAGCCGGTGGCCTACGGAGCGGAGGGCACGCCGGTGTACACGCACCTCGAGCGCACGTCGCAGCCGATGATCCGGCTGGCCTCGGGCGACCTGACCCGGTGGGTGGATGGCCCGTGCGAGTGCGGGCGGACGTATCCCCGCCTGCCCCTGGGCATCTACGGGCGGCTGGACGACATGTGCATCATCCGCGGCGCCAACATCTACCCCAGCGCGGTCGAGGACGTCCTCCGCACGATCGCGGGCTTCGGCGGCGAGTTCCAGATGGTCATCAGCCGGGAGCGGGCCATGGACGAGCTGGTGGTCCGGGTCGAGTACGGCCACGACGTCGCCCGCCGGGCGGAAACCGCCCCCGAGACCCTGGACGCCCTGCGGGAGCGGATCGCCACGCACCTGCGCTCGGTCATCGGGATCCGGCCGGTCGTCCGGCTCGAGGCGCCCGGTACGCTGCCCCGGACGGAGTTCAAGGCCAGGCGGGTCGTGGACAACCGCCGCCTCTACGAGGAGAGCGTGCGATCGACGCCCGGGGGACCGGGGTGATCCCGCCGCGCGCGGCCGATGAGGCGGCGGCCACCGAGGCCGGGGGGCGGCGCCGGCTCGGCCGGCTGCTGACCGCGGTGGAGAACGATCCCGCGGCCGCCGCGGAGATCGTGCGCTCGATGTGGGCGCGCGCCGGCGGCGCCCGCCGGATCGGCGTCACCGGGCCGTCGGGGGTGGGCAAGAGCACCCTCGTCGACCACCTGATCGCGATGGCGCGGGCCGACGGCTCCACGGTGGCCGTGGTGGCCGTCGACCCCTCCAGCCCCTACAGCGGCGGGGCGATCCTGGGCGACCGCGTCCGGATGCTCCGGCACAGCGGCGACCCCGGCGTGTACATCCGCAGCATGGCGGCACGCGACCACCTCGGCGGGCTCGCGGCGGCCACCCGTGATGCCGCGCACGTGCTCGACGCGTTCGGGTTCGGCGTGCTCATCCTCGAGACGGTCGGCGTCGGCCAGAGCGAGCTCGACGTCATGCGCGCGGCCGATACGATCGTGGTGGTGATGGCCCCGGGGCTGGGGGATTCCATCCAAACGCTCAAGGCCGGCATCCTGGAAATCGCCGACCTGCTGGTCGTCAACAAAGCCGATCGTCAGGGCGCGAAAGAGACGGCCCTCCAACTGCGGGAGATGCGGCACCTGGCGCCCAAGCCGTCGGGGTGGGATGTCCCCATCCTCCAGACCGTCGCGAGCGAGGGGACCGGCATCGCGGAGCTCTGGCAGGCCATCCGCCAGCACTGGGACTACCTGCGCGCGTCCGGTGAGTACGAGGTGCGGCGCGGCAGGGGGACGGTACGCGAGGTCATGGACCTGGTCGAGCGAGCCCTGGCCGCCCGGCTGCGCGCCACCCTAGGAGCACCCGGCCAGGTCGGTGAGATCCTCGAGCGGGCACGGAACGGCGCGCTCGATCCCCACTCGGCCGCGCAGGCGATCCTCGACCGGCTCCTGACACAGTCTCGATAGCGAGCGCACGGAGGCGGACGTGAGCACACGGGGCGACAGATCTCTCAACGGATCTCCCGACGGCGTCGTGGTCGGAGCCCCCGGCGTGCACCTCGTCGATCTATTGGAGCAGGGCCTTCCCTCCGTGACCTCGGGATACCTGATCGCGGCCCCTCAGCCGGCGCTCGTGGAAGCGGGCTCCGCCCGGAGCGTCCCCGTCGTGCTGGAGACGCTGGCCCACCTGGGCATTGCGCCGGCGGACATCGCCTACATCATCGTCACGCACATCCACCTGGACCACGCCGGCGGCGCGGGGATCCTCCTGCGGCATCTGAAGAACGCGCAGGTCGTGGTGCATCAGCGCGGGGCGCGCCACCTGGTCGATCCGAGCCGGCTGGTCGCCGGCGCGCGAGTGGTCTTCGGCGAGAACCTGGAGGCCTACTATGGCGTGCCCGAGCCGGTGTCCCCCGGCCGGCTGCTGGTCCCCGGCCCCGGGGACGAGCTGGACCTGGGCGGAGGCCACCGGCTCCGCTTCTTCGACGCCCATGGGCACGCCCGGCACCAGCAGGTGATCCTGGACGACGGCCCGGGGAGCCTCTTCGGCGGTGATGAGTTCGGCAAGCAGTTCGTCGAGATCGCCGACGACTACCTGCTCCCGGACACGTCGCCCAGCGAGTTCGACCCCGCGGCCTGGGCCCGCTCGATCGACCTGCTCCTGACCCTGCGGCCGCAGACGGTGCTCCTCGGCCACTTCGGCCGGTGCGCGCTCGGCTGCGACGCCCTCGGCCGGCGCCTCCGGGAGCAGGTCGAGGCGTTTGCCGGCCTGGGGCGCGCCGGGGCCGGAGCCCTCTCGTGGGAAGAAGTGCACCCGCGACTCGTCGAGCACGTCCGGCGCGATCTGGCGGTCCGGGGGATCGAGTGGACGCAGGCGGTCGAGCACGAGCTGGAAGAGGAACTGGGCGTCTGGGCCAAGGGCATCGCCGATTACCACGCGCGGCGATCGAGCCCCGGGTAGCGGGGGCCGCGCCCGGCGGGGACGCGCGCGAAGCGCGATCGGAGGTGCAGGGATGGCCGGGGAACTTCTGGGGCAGGTCGTCATCGTCACCGGCGCGGGGCGTGGGATCGGGCGCGCGGTGGCCGGGGAGCTGGCCGCGGCGGGTGCGCGGGTGGTGCTCGTCGCGCGGACGAGAGCCGATCTCGCGCGGGCCGCGGAGGAGATCGGCGAGGACCGTGCGACGCCGGTGGCCGGCGACGTGACCGACGAGGCGACCGCGGCGGCCGCGATCGCCCGCGCGCAGGAGTGGGGAGGTCGCCTCGATGCCGTCGTGAACAACGCGGGGGTGGGGTGGCGCGGAGCGACCCATGAGATGCCGGTCGACGCCTGGCGGCGGCTCATGGACGTCAACCTGACCGGAGTCTTCCTCTTTACCCGCGCGGCGCTCCCCGTGATGGTCGCCCAGCAGCGTGGGCACATCGTCAACATCGCCTCGGGCGCGGGGCGAGCGGGGATGGCGGGCGCCGCGGCGTATTCGGCGTCGAAGTTTGGCGTCATCGGGTTCACCGAAGCGGTCGGGCTCGAGGTCCGGGAGACCGGCGTGAAGGTGAGCGTGGTCGAGCCGGGGTCGGTCCAGACTACGTTTTCGGAGCGGGCCGCCCGCTGGGACTGGGCGCTTCAGCCTGATGACGTCGCCCGAGTGGTCCGGGCCGTCCTGGCCACCGGGCCGAACGTCTGGATCCGGGAAGCGTTCGTCACGCCGAGGGGACGTGCGCGCGGCCGGAGACCAGGCCGGAGACGGCATCGTGCCAGGCCGCTCGCCCGACTTCCACCCCCGGGAACTTCCCGAGAATCCGGCCGTCGCTGCTCACGAAGAAGGTCTCAGGAACGCCCGTGGTCCCAAACAACCGTCCCACGGAACCGTCCGGATCGCGGACGTTCGCGTACATCAGATGGTAGCGCGTGATGAAAGCGCGGCCCGGCGCTTCCAAGTCCTGGGTATCGACCCCGAGGACGATGAGCCCCTGCGACCGATAGGCCCGCCACACCTCCTCGAGGAGGGGGGCTTCGTCACGGCATGGGATGCACCAGGAAGCCCAGAAGTTCACGACGACCGGATGCCCCTGGAGCCCGGCCAGGGAGACCGGGGGTCCGTCGAAGGCCGGGAGGCTGACCGCCGGGACCGGCGGCGTCTCCCCGCGCGCCAGCGCGGCCCCAACCGCCAGGGTCTGCTGGTGACGCCCGAGCGCCACGGCCAGGAGTCCGAGCACGATGAGGACCGGGAGGAGCAAGCCTACCCGGACGCCCCACTGGGACCGGGCCGGGCCCTCTCGCCT
>VBAO01000229.1:0-8437 GCA_005883865.1 Candidatus Segetimicrobium genomatis | reverse complement strand
GGTCCAACCGAGTCTTCAACGCCTGCGCTCCCCCCGAACCGACGAACCCACCGGCATACGCGTCTACGACCACGCCGTCGGCGCCAATGAAGACCGTGGTCGGGACGCCGACCACCGAATACGCGTCCATCGCTTTCTCGTCCGGGGCCCGCGCGACGAGATAATCGACGTGGAATTCCGCGATAAACGCCCTGGCGTCGCGCTCCTGGTCCTCGACGTCCACGCCGGCAAACACGATCCCTCGGGGGCCGTAGGTCTGGTGCAGGCTGACAAGGAGCGGGGTCTCCGACCTGCACGGCACGCACCACGACGCCCAGAAGTTCAGGACGATCGGCCTGCCCCTGAGGCGATGGATGTCAAGCGTGCCGCCCGAGAACAGGGGCAGCGTGACGTCGGGCGCGGGCCGCCCGACCGGCGGGGCGGACGACGAAAGCCCGTTGCCGTACGGCGCCGGGGAGAACGCCACTCGCACCCCCGCGACCGCAGCCACGGCCCCCACCACGATCAACCCCGCCACGACGAAGGGCCGGAGTCCGCGTTGCTCCCGAGGCGCATGCTGTTGTTGGTCCACGTCGACTACCGTTCAGCATACTCGAAAAGGCCCGTCCACTCAACGATGATGGATCCGCAAGCGCGCCTTGCAGAACGGAAGGGGAAACTTGGCACAGGCGCGCGAAGCACGGAAAGCATATTGGATCGGGCAGCCTGGAGGGACCGGGAGGGGGGAACCTCTCGCAACAATGGAAGCCGGAATGTCCGGCGCCCCCCTCACCGAACTTTTGGAGGTCTCCGTGAGAGACGCCGCCTCGAAACACGTTCTGGATGCGATCGGCAACACCTCGCTCGTGGAGTTACGGCACGTAGTGCCTCCGGATAGTGCTCGCGTCGTCGTGAAACTCGAATCCGCGAACCCTACCGGCAGTATGAAAGACAGAATGGCGCGGACAATGGTCGAGCGGGCGGCGGCGGATGGGCGCCTACCGCCTGGTGGAACAGTTGTCGAGTATACGGCGGGGACGACGGGGATCTCGCTTGCCTTTGTGTGCGCCGCGCTCGGTTACAAGACCCACTTTGTGTTCTCGGATGCGTTCAGCGATGAGAAGCGCTACACGATGCGCGCCTACGGGGCGGAAATCACCGACGTGCAAAGCGACGAGGGCAAGATCACCGAACAATTGATCAAGACGATGATCGCCACCGCTGGCGAGATCAGCCGCCGCCCGGGGCACTGGTGGGCTGACCAGCTCAATAACCATGATGGAGAAGCAGGGTACCAGGCGCTGGGTGAGGAGATTTGGCATCAGACCGGCGGCCGCGTGGATGCCTTCGTGCATGCGGTAAGCACGGCTCACTCGATTCACGGCACCGCCCGTGCGCTGCGGCGCCACAAACCGGACATCACGGTCGTCGCGGTGGAGCCTGCGGAGTCGGCTGCGCTGTCGGGGAAGCCCTCGGGATCCCACAAGATCGAGGGGATCGGGATCGGCTTCATCCCGCCGCTCTGGAAGCCTGACGAGGTGGAGGAGATTTCGACGGTGGCCACTGCCGAGGCGAAGGTGATGGCAAGGCGACTTGCCCGAGAGGAAGCGATCTTCGCCGGTCCTTCCAGCGGGGCCAATGTGGTCGCATCCCTGCGCGTCGCGGAGCGACTCGGCCCCCGCGCCACCGTCGTCACGATCATCGTCGATTCAGGCCTTCGCTACTTGACGACGGATGTGTTCCGGACGTGAAGCCGCCGGTTCGCGTCAGCGGCCGGCGCCCGCATCCAACCGTATCCCTTTCTCTATCGTGTCTCTCGCCGAAATCATCTGCCCGGTCGAACACTCATTCTGGGGGCGGGCTGCAGCATACTCACCCTGTTGCCTTCCGTGTCGAAAAAGGAGACATAGAGCCCCACGCCGGGGATCTCGTCCGGCTCGCCAGGCCTTTGACCGCCAATCACCTTTCCGCCCGCCTCCTCAACTTTCTTCATCTGCGCCCGAATGTCATCGACCGCGATCACCACCGAAGGGTATTGTGCCGATTTGGTTTTCTTGAAAAACCCGCCGTTGATCATGCCGGGCTTCTTCGGACCGTTGTCGTCGGATTCGGTCGTCGTCACCAGCACATACTCGCCCATGTCCGGGCCCATCGGTTTGGTCTGCCAGCCGAATGCCCGCGTGTAGAAATTGGACATGCGCTTCCTGTCTTCCGCGGGCATTTCGAAATGGACGACCGGATGCATCTTCATTTTTTTGCCTCCTCTTCCAAGATGGGTCTGAAGGTGTGGAACCGGGAGGAAGCGCCCGCGCCTGGCCGAGAACCCTTCAGGCATGAGCAGCGCGACCGCCCGGCTTCCGCTGGTCCGTAACGCCATCGCGCTCGAATACTTCTCCCTCGCCTGGATGCTGGCCGAGGGTGCGGCCGCGGTGTGGGCCGGGATCGCCGCCCACAGCCTCTCTCTCGAAGTCTTCGGGTTGGACAGCCTGATCGAGATCATTTCCGCGGGCGTCGTGCTGTGGTGGCTCCGGGTCGAAATGGCCGCCCCGTCGTCGACACGGGGCGAAGAGGCCGAGCGGCGTGCGGCCTACGTCGTGGCGGGATGCCTCCTCGCCCTGGCCCTCTACATCGTCGCGGGTGTGATCCAGAGCCTCGCGACGCGCGATGTCCCCCGCCCCGGTCCGCTGGGCTTTGTCGTGTCGATCACGGCGATCATCGTGATGCCGGTGCTGTGGCGACACAAGCGCCGCCTGGGAGCCGCGCTCGGGAGCGACGCCCTGGAAGAGGACGGCGTCGGCAATCTCGCCTGTGGATGGATGGCGTTGATCCTGCTCGCCGGCCTGCTGCTCGAGCGGCAAGGGGTATGGTGGGCAGATCCGCTGGCGTCGATGGCCTTGGGCGTCTTCATCGCCCGCGAAGGCGTCGAAGCCTGGGGACGCGCCCGGGGGGCCTGATCACAGCGCCCAGTGCTGCCCGACGATCCGCCGGACGTCGCGGGCGCGGGTGCGGGCGACCGCGAACGGGGCCTCTCCCACCGCCTCCTCGGGCAGGGAGAAGCCGGCCTCGATGCCGGTGAGCCCTTCGAGCGTGGCGGCGACTGAAGCTGCTAGGGCGCGCAGATCGTACCCGCCCTCGAGCAGCGCGACCACCGGTGTCGACCCGGCCGCTTCCCGGGTGAGTCGCGCCAGCCGGCCGAACCCCGGCGCGGTCATCACCATCCCGCCGAGCGGATCGGCGTGGTGCGCGTCGAATCCCGCCGAGATCACGATGAGCCCGGGAGCGACCACGCGGAGCAGCGGGAGCACGACCTCCTCGAACAGGTAGCGGTACCCGCCGTCTCCGATGCCCGCGGGCAGCGGGATGTTGATCGTCGTCCCCTCGCCGGGGCCTTCGCCGGTGTCCTCAAGGGCCCCGGTGCCCGGATACCACGCTTCCTGATGGAGCGAGCAGAATACCACCGCCGGCTCCGGGTAGAAGATCTCCTGGGTGCCGTTCCCGTGGTGGACGTCCCAATCCAGGATGAAGACCCGACGCGCGCCGTGCGCGTCGAGCGCCCGCCTGGCTGCGAACGCGGCGTTGTTGAAGACGCAGAACCCCCGGCCGGCGGCCGCGCCGGCGTGATGACCCGGGGGCCGGAGGAGGGCAAACGCCGTTTCCCCCTCGTGGCCGGCCACGGCGTCCACCGCGAGCAGCGCGCCGCCCACAGCCTCTCTCTCGAAGTCTTCGGGTTGGACCCGGAGGCCGCCGTCTCCCGGACCGTCCGAATGTACTGCCGCGTGTGGACCCCGGCCAGGATCTCATCGTCGGCCGGCTCCGGTTCCGGGTGGTCGAACGCGTCCCACAGCGGCGTCCGCCGGAGGAGCGCTTCGATCGCGTCCACCCGCTCCGGGCGCTCCGGGTGGCCCGGGGCGGTAATGTGCCGGCGGTACTCTGGATGCGCGACGAGACAACGGCGCCGGCCGGTCACGGCCGGCGCCGCATGGGGCGGATCGAGTCGCGCAGGCGCCCGACCGCCGGGCCGATCCCATCGGGGGCGCGGAACACCGCGGTCCCGGCCACCAACACGGACGCGCCGGCGTCGACCGCCGCCGGAGCGGTGTCGGGCCCGATTCCGCCGTCGACTGCGATCTCGAACCGGAGATCGCGGTCAAGCCTCACCTGGGCGAGCGCGCGGATCTTCGCGAGCATCTCGGGAATGAACGGCTGCCCGCCGCTGCCCGGCTCGACCGTCATCACGAGCACGCCGGCCACGGCGCCGAGGACCCACTCGGCCGCGCTGAGCGGGGTGGCGGGGTTGAGGGCGACCCACGGGTGCAGGCCGAGCGACCGGATCCGGTGCACCGTCTGGTAGAGGTGCGGGCAGGCCTCGGGGTGGACCGCCAGCGCCGTCGCCCCCGCCCCGGCAAACGCCTCGAGGTGGCGGTCGGGCTCAACGATCATGAGGTGCACATCGATGAGGAGGGTCGTGGCCCGCCGGACGGCCTGGATCACGACCGGCCCCAGCGTGATCTCTTGGACGAACCGGCCGTCCATGACATCGACATGGATCCGCGCGGCCCCCGCGCGCTCGGCGGCACGCACCTCCTCGGCGAGGCGGCCGAAGTCGGCGGCGAGGATGGACGGGGCGATCTGAACGCTCGGCGGGCGGTCGGCGGTCACGGACGGATCTCCTGGATCAGCCGGTTGTCGATGTAGACCTGGACGATCGTGTACCCCGACCCGTCGACCTGGGTGGAGACGGTGGCGCCGGGGGCGTGCGCTTTCTCGTACGCCACGCGGGTGCCCTGTGCGTCGACGACGACGATCTTGACCACCTGCCGGGGCGCGCCCTCGCCCACCACGACGGTGATCCGGGCATGTTTCCTGCCGGGGTCGCCCGGCGTCACGGGGGTGAGCGTGCCCGTCACGATCGGCTGGGGCGGCGGGGCCCCGCCGGCGCCCGGGGTCGCGGCGATCATCACGGTCACGGCATCGCCGTGCCGGATCTGGGTTCCGGCGCGCGGCGCCATCTCGACGACCTGGCCCGGGGGAATGCCGCTGCGGGGGACCTGGGTCACCTGCCGGAGGGTCACCCCGATATCGTTGAGCATCCGGCGCGCTTCGTCGAGCGGCTGCCCGACGAGGTCGGGGAGGATCACCCTCTCGGGCCCCCGGTTCACCCGGAGGTACACCGCCGTGCCGCGCTGGAGCAAGGCCCCCGGCGCGGGGTCCTGGCTCAGGACCACGCCGGGCGGCACGCTGGCGTCGTACGCCTCCCGCACCTCGCCCACGGTGAGCCGGGCTTCCTCGATCATGAATCGCGCGTCCAACAGCGACCGCCGGCGGACATCCGGCACGCTGACCATCTCGGGACCAAGGCTGGTGGTCAACCCGATCACACGGTTCACCTTCACCACCTTGCCGGCCGGTTCGTCCTGCCCGAGCACGAACCCCGTGGGCACGGTCCGGCTGTAGCTCTGCTGGATCACCTGAACGTTCAGATGGTCCTGCCGGGCGCGGCTCTGCGCATCCGCGAGGCTCTTGCCGACGAAATCGGGCACGGTCACTTCGGGCACATTCAGGTAGCCCACGAGCGCCTGCCATCCGAGCAGGGCCACGACGATGACGATGACCGCTCCCGCGACGGCCACGAGGAGGGGACCCGCCTGCTCCGGGGTCACCGCCCACCGGCGTCCTCCGGCCGCGCGGTCGGATCGCCGGACGACCTTCGTATCCTCCACGCGGGAGAGCTCCCCCCAGTGGGTGGCCGCCCCGATGAGATCCTCCCGCATCTCCTCCGCGGAGCGGTAGCGGTCCCGAGGATCCTTGGCCAGGGCCTTCAGGATGATCCGCTCGGTCTCGCGGCTCACCGGCGCGTCGTTGTGGCCCGGGGTCGGCGGAGGCTCATGGATGTGCTTCAGCGCGATCGCGATCGGACTGTCTCCGTCGAACGGCAGCTGTCCGGCGACCGCCTCGAACAGCACCACGCCGAGCGAGTAGAGGTCGGCGCTCTGCCCGACGCCGAGGCCGCGCGCCTGCTCGGGGGACAGATATTGGACCGAGCCGAGGACCGTGCCGGTCTCCGTGATCGCCGCCGAGGCCAGGGCTCTCGCGATGCCGAAATCCGTCACCTTCACCTGCCCATCGACGGTGAGCAGGATGTTTTGCGGTTTGATGTCCCGGTGGACAATGCCCTGCGTGTGGGCGTAGGCGAGGACCTCGCACACCTGGGCGCCGATCTCCCTGGCGCGCTTCTCGGGGAGGATGTGCTCCCGCCGGAGCAGCGTCTTGAGATCCTCCCCCTCGACATACTCCATCACGATGAAGTGAGCCGGGCGACCGCTTGGGCTTCGCGTTCGAACCGCGCGACGAACTCCCGGTCGTGGGCGTACTGCTCGCGCAGGACCTTGATCGCGACGGCGCGGCCGTCCGAGAGCCGTCGACCGCGGTAGACCGTCGCCATGCCGCCCTCGCCCAGGGGCCCCATCACTTCGTAGTTGCCGCCGAGGATCCGGCCGATCATCGATTACGGATGGGAGAGCAGGCCCGGGACCATGCGCTCCGCCTCCTCCGGGCTGGCCGTCGGGATGCCCTGGGCGAGCCGGCCGCGGTAGGCGGGAGCGACCCGGCTCACCGGAACCGGGGTGACTCTGACCACCCCGGAGAGCGAGATGCCGAGCACGCGGACGGGCACCCCGCGCATCACCGCGACGCGGTCGTCGCGAACGCCGAGGAAGTACGCGTGTTCCAGGCGGACCGCCGCGAGGCCCCCGGCGAGGAAGGCGGCGAGCCCGATCGGAGCGAGGAGGCGCAACGCGCGCCCACCCCGCCAGGGCGCGAGGCGGATCACGATCGCCGAGGCGTTGTCCACCCCGCCCCGCGCGTTCGCCAGGCCCACCAGCATCCCGCAGGCTTCCTCGAGATTCGCGGCGGCCCGGACGACGGCGCCGATCTCCTCCGCCGGCACGGCGTTGTGCAGGCCGTCGGTCGTGAGCACCAGCACATCGCCGGCCCGCAGGACCTCGGCGACGCAATCGATCTCGACATCCTGGGCGGCCCCGAGCGCGCGCGTGAGCACATGGCGCTGCCCGTGCGCGCCGGCCTGGACCGGCGCGCCGAGCCGCGCGAGCTCGCCGGCAAGCGAGTGATCGGTGGTCAGCTGCCTCGTCTCATGGCCGCGGACGAGGTAGGCGCGGCTGTCCCCGACATGGGCCACCAGCCCCTCGCCCCCGTTCACCAGCACCGCGGTGCAGGTCGTCGCCATGCCCGCCCGCTCCGTCCCGCGGGCGGCGGCATAAATCGCGGCGTTCGCCCGCCGCACGGTCTCGAGGAGCGCGTCCCGCGCCGGGCCCCCCTCCGCCAGCAGCGCCGGGAGCTCGCGGGCCAGCGTCTCCACGGCCAGCGTGCTCGCCACATCTCCCCCCGCGTGACCGCCGAGCCCATCGGCGACCGCATAGACGGCCATGCCGCGCCCCGCGTGGTCGAGCAGGAGCATGCGATCTTCGTTGATCTCCCGCACCCGCCCGACATCGCTCTTCCCGGCCGCGTGGGATGCGAGACGCAGAATGCGCCTGCCGGGGGTCATCGGGTGGCCGGAGCCGGGGTCCAGCGCGACGGACGGCCGAGGCCGTCGGCCAGGCGGAGCTGGCCGCACGCGGCCTGGATCTCCCCCCCGCGCTCGATCCGCACCGTCACCGGAATCCCGGCGTTCTTCACGGCCGCGGCGAAGACGCGCACGCGGGGAATCGGAGGGCGAGTGAACGGGATGCCCTCGACAGGGTTCAGCGGGATCAGGTTGACGTGGCCCCGGAGTCCCCTCAGGAGGTGGACCAGCGCGCGGGCTTCCTGGGGCCCGTCGTTTACCCCATCGATCAGCACATACTCGAACGTGAGCCGCCGGCCGGTGGCCTCGCCGTACTCCCGGCAGGCGGCCATCAGATCCGCGAGTGGATAACGCCGGTTGACCGGCACCAACCGGCTCCGGAGGTCGTCGGTCGGGGCGTGGAGGGAGACCGCCAGCGTCATCTGCAGGCGTTCTTCCGCGAGCCGACGGATCTGCGGAACGAGGCCGACGGTCGAGACCGTGATGTGGCGCATCCCGATGCCCATGCCGTAGGGAGCGGCGAGGATCCGGATCGCCCTGACCGTGGCGTCGTAGTTGGCCAGCGGCTCGCCCATCCCCATGAACACCACGTTCGAGAGCCGGGTCCGCTCGTGGGCCCGGATGAGCAGGAACTGTCCCAGGATCTCCCCGGCGGAGAGGTTCCGCCCAAACCCGCCCACCCCGGTGGCGCAGAACGCGCACCCCATCGCGCACCCGGCCTGGGTGCTGATGCACGCGCTGCGCCGCCCATCGTCGAATCGCATCCGGACGCACTCGACCGTCTGGCCATCCTCGAGCGCCACCAGGTGCTTGGTGGCGGATCCGTCGGGCGCTTCCCGCACTCGGCGCACGGTGAGCCGGCCGATCCTGGCGCCC
>VBAO01000228.1 GCA_005883865.1 Candidatus Segetimicrobium genomatis | reverse complement strand
CGAAACCCCGCTCGTGATCGTCGATGCGATGCGGGCCGGCCCGTCGACGGGGATGCCCACTAAGTCCGAGCAGGGGGACCTCTTCCTGGTCACCGGAGGCGGCCATGGTGAGATTCCCCGGATCGTGCTCGCGCCTGCGTCGATCGAGGAGTGCTACACGCTGATCTACGACGCGGTCCGCCTCGCGGAAACCTATCAGTGCCCGGTCTTCTTCATGAGCGACCTCAACCTGGGTGAAGGACGGATGACCCTGCCGCAGGCGGTTTTCCGGTCCGGCAGGAAAGCGGTGGAGCGCCGCCTGGCCACCGAGGAGCAGGTGCGCGAAATCCGGTACATGCGATACCGGATCACCGACACCGGCATCTCTCCCCGGCTCGTCCCCGGCACGCGGGGCGGGGTGAGCAAGATGAACAGCACCGAGCATGACGAGTTTGGATTAGTGACCACCGATCCCCCGAAGCGCGTGGCGATGATGGACAAGCGGATGCGCAAGATGACGACCTACCTCCACACCGACGCCAAGCCGCCGCAGGTGTACGGACAGCCGGGCAAGGGTCCCCTCCTCGTGGGGTGGGGCTCGACCAGGGCGGTCCTCCTGGACGCGCAGAAGCGGCTGCAGGCCCAGGGCCTCCAGGTTGCCGTGGCGCATTTCACCCACCTCTGGCCGTTCCCGACGCACCTGGCGAAGCCGATCCTGGAGGCCGGCAGGCCGGTGATCGTCTGCGAGCACAACTACCTGGGGCAACTCGCCGAGCTCATCCAGGCGCATACCCTGATCCCGGCCCGGCGGGTGCTCAAGTACAACGGCCGGCCGTTCTACCCGTCCGAGGTGGTCCGGGCCGTGAACGAGGTGGCCCACAACGGCGCGGTCGCGGTGCGCCTGGGCGGCAAGGAACCCGTGATGGTCGAGGTGAGCACCGATGCCTGAGGCCACGAAGTCGATCTGGGAGCAGAACGCCACGCCCCGGCACCGGATCCAGTGGTGCCCCGGGTGCGGTGACTTCGCGGTGCTGAACGCGCTCAAGGCCGCGCTCACCACCCTCGAGCTGACGCCGTCCGAGGTCCTCCTCGTCGGCGGGATCGGGTGCTCAGGCCAGATCCGGAACTACCTCAACGGGAATTCGTTCTACGGCACGCACGGCGGCGCGCTCGCCTACGCGCTCGGCGCCAAGATGGCGAACCCCGAGCTGACCGTGCTGGCGCTGGCCGGCGATGGAGACACGCTCGCGATCGGGGTGGAGAACTTCGTCCACATCTGCCGCCGCGATCCGGACATCACGCTGGTGATCATGGACAACGGGGTGTACGGCCTCACCAAGGGGCAGGACTCTCCCTCGGCGGGGCTCGGAAAGCCGGTGACCGCGTCCACCGAGGAGCACCCGCCCTTCCTCGACCCGGTGAAGCTGGCCCTGGTGTGCGGGGCGACGTTCATCGCCCAGTCGTTCTCGGGCGACCCCAAACACGCGACCCAGATGTACGTCGAGGCGGTGCGCCACAAGGGGTTTGCCCTGGTGAACGATTTCTCGCCGTGCGTGACCTACAACAAGTTCAACACGTACGACTGGTTCCGGGAGCACTGCGAGATGGTGCCGGAGGGCCACGACCCCGCGAGGGAGGACGGGGCCTGGGACCTCATCCGCGACTTCGAGCGGCGGGGGAGGCTCCCCCTCGGGGTCATCTACCGCCACCCGAGGGAGCGGGTACCCCACAAGCGGCTCCCGATGTCGCAGGCTGAGCTCGAGCAGGTTGACCTCGAGCCGATGCTCCAAGGGTTGCGCTAGACGCGGGAATGCGGATCGCCCGGGTTTGGGTGCCTGGGCAGGGGGCGCGCCTGGGCGCGTGCGAGGACGGGCAGGTTCGCCTGCTGGTCCACGCCGATGCCCCCGTGCTGGACTCGTTCGAAGTGCTGGTCCAGCTCGCCCGCCGCACTCGGCGGCGTCTCACCGAGACCCTTCAACACTTTCGGCGTGAGGGCCCGGGTTTTCCGTACCGGGATCTGGACCGGCCCCCGAGCCCGGATGTCCCGCATCTCCTCCTTCCGGTAGTTCCCCCCGAAGTCTGGGCCGCCGGGGTCACGTACGAGCGAAGCCGGGAGGCCCGCCTGGCCGAGACCACCACGGTCGGCATCTACGATAAGGTCTACGAGGCGGAGCGCCCGGAGCTGTTCCTCAAGGCGACGGCGTCCCGGTGCGTGGGGCCGAACGTCCCGGTCGGGATCCGCGCGGACTCCCGCTGGACGGTTCCCGAGCCCGAGCTCGGCGTCGTGCTCGGCGCCGAGGGCGAGGTGCTCGGGTACACGCTCGGGAACGACATGAGCGCCCGCGATATCGAAGGCGAGAACCCGCTGTACCTCCCCCAAACGAAGATCTACCGGGCGTGCTGCAGCCTCGGCCCAACGGTGCTGGTGACCGATGAGCCGGTGGAGGGGCGTCTCGCGCTCTGGTGCCGCATCCGCCGCGGGAGCCGCGAGGTGTTCCGTGGAGACGTCAGTACCTCGCGCCTCCGGCGCCCGATCGCCGAGTTGGTCGCCTACCTCCGGCGGGCGAACGACATCCCCCCGATGACGGTTCTGTTGACGGGGACCGGGATCGTGCCCCCCGACGAGTTTGCGTGTGAGGAGGGGGACCTGATCGAGATCGGGGCGGAAGAGATCGGGGTGTTGCGGAACCCCGCGGTCCGGGTCACTTAGGAGCCGGAATCCCTCGCGTTCGGTTTTCCCGGAGCAATGTGGTGGCGAAGCGCGAGCGATATGGCGTCCGCGGCATCGTGGCTGTCCCCCGCCTGCGTGAATGACGATGCGGCGCGCACAAGCGCCGCGTCCGCCTGGTCGGTGTTTCCCAAGGCCTCGTACGCATCCGCGAGCGCGCATTCTACGGTGCCGGCCATCCGATGGTTTGGGATTCTCAGCGCCGCCTGAATCGCAGCCCGCAGTGCCTGCACCGCCTCCTCGGGCCGGCCAGCCGCGGACCAGAGCATGCCCTGCGCGTGCAAAAATCGGGCCTGGCTGTAGTCTGAGCCCGAGTCGAGAAGAGTCTTCACTTCACCCAGGATCTCGAGGCCGTGACGCGGTTCACCCCCTTTGAGTAGCAGCCGTCCCCAGGCGGCCCGGATATTCAGGACGTCGGCAACCTCTCCCACGTCCCGAGCCTCCGTCGACGCGCGTCTCAGCAGGGTGAGAGCGGTGGGCGTATCGCCCGCATGACCGTGCATCTCCGCTTCGACGGCCGCCGCCCAAATCGATTGCCTGAGCGCGCCGCACTCCCGCGCGCGCCTGCCGAGGTCGCGGACGACGTCCGGCCGCCCCGGTTGATGACATTGCATTTGGGCCCATTCGCCTAAGATCTGGGCCTGGACTTCGGCCATGTGATCTACCGGTGCGAGAACCGCATCTCTCGATCGCAACACGAGGAGCGCGGTCGAAAACCGCCACCTGCGAAGGAGGTCGATGGCAGTGTGTCCCACCTCCCGGGGCCAGGCCTGGAGATCCGCTGAGCCGGTCGATACGAGCCCCAGGCGTGTGGCAAGGCCAAGCACGGCGGATCGAGGGAGTTTGTACCGTTCGTGGCGTTCTATGCGCGAGAGGTTCGCCGGGCTCATGATGCCCTTTGCCGCGTCGACAAGCCTCAGGCCCGCCGCCTCCCGCGCAGCCCGGAGCCGCAGGCCTTTGACCCAGACCAGGTCGTCCATGGGGGCGTGTTCCGCCCAATCACTGGGTCCCCCTTCATTCTTCCT
>VBAO01000227.1 GCA_005883865.1 Candidatus Segetimicrobium genomatis | reverse complement strand
AGCCGGCGCCGGTCCACCACGCCGAGCGGGTGCCCGTCCTCCTGGACAACCCGCGCTGGCTCCGACCCTTCGAGCTGTTCTTGGGCATCTTCGACCCGCCCAAGTACGGCACGTTCGACCCGACCATCTATTTCGCGATCGGGATGCCGCTGTGGGTCGGGCTCATCATCGGCGACGTGGGATACGGGCTGGTCCTGTTGGCGCTCACCCGCTGGCTCGGCGCCAAGGCCGCGGCCGGGCGCCCCTGGCGGGCGATCGTCGGCGGGATGGATTTCGGCTTCACCATGTCGCCCGCGGTGCTGCGGTCCGCGGCCACCGTGCTGAGCTGGATAACGGCCTCAACGTTTCTCTTCGGGATCGTGTTCGGGGAGTTCTTCGGCGACCTCCCCGGGAGGTTCATTCACCAGTTCATCAACCCCGGATGGCACCCGTGGTTCGATCGGCTGGAGTTCATCACCGCCTACCTCTATCTCTCGATCGGGTTTGGCCTCGCGCACGTCTACCTCGGGCTCATCATGGAGATGGTGAAGGCGGTCCGGCACGGCGAACGCAGGGAACTCCTCGAGGCCATCGCGCTCGCGAGCGGGGGGACCACGATCTTTCTCTGGCTCGCCACGCAGGTGCGCGTGCTCCCCGCCTCGTTCTTCAGTCCGCTGATGGCGGCGAGCGCCGTGCTCTTCTTGCTGTCGCTGTTACTCTCGTTCACCGCGGGGAGCCTGCTGTGGGTGATGGAGGCGATATCGACCTTCGGCGCCATCGTCTCCTACGCCCGAATTGCCGCCGTGGGCATTGCCTCGGTGGCCCTCGCGATCCTGGCGAACACCCTCGGCAGCCAGCATCCGGGTGGGTACGTCTTCTTCGTGATGGGCATCCTGATCGGCGTTGTGGCGCACGTGATGTTCTTCGGGCTGACCATCATCGGGCACATCCTACAGCCTGCCCGACTCTTCTGGGTCGAGTTCTTCTCCAAGTTCAAGTACTACCAGGATACCGGCCGTCCGTACCGGCCATTTCAACGCACTGGAGGGGGGAACACATGAAGCGTCGCGGTGCTCTACTGATCCTTGCTTTGATGGTCCTCTACATCGCCGGCTTCGCGCTGGTGGCGAACGCGCAGGAAGCGGGGAAGCCTACGGGAGCAGGTCTCGGCGCGGGGCTGCTGGGGGTCGGCGCGGGGATCGCGATCGGGTTCGGGGCGGTCGGCACGGGGATCGCGCAGTCCCGCATCGGGGGGGCGGCGGCCGGCGTCATCGCCGAGCGGCCCGAGAACTTCGGCACCATGCTGGTCCTCCTCGTCATCCCGGAGACGCTCGTGATCTTTGGGTTCGTCATCGCCTTCTTGCTCTACGGGAAGATCTGACCGGCGATGACCTCCGAGTTGCTCCAGCTGCTCGAGCAGGAAGCCCGGGTGGAGCGCGACAAGACGCTCGCCGAGGCCCGCGCCCGCGCCGAGCAGATCCTTGCCGCTGCGCAGAAGGAGGTAGAAGTCCTTCAGGCCGAACACCGGCGGCGAATGGAGGGCGTGCGCGCCCAGGCCCGGACTCAGGCGGCCAGTGCCGCGAGCCTCCGGGCCGCCGCGCTCCTGCTGCAGGCCAAGGACGAGGCGATCCAATCGGTGTTTGCGCGCGCCACGGAAGAGCTTGGGCGCGTGGCCAAAGATCCAGCCCGGAGACTGGGGTTGTTTCGCCTGCTCATCGGAGAAGCGGCACAGGGGCTTCCCACGAAACGGGGGATCCTCGAGGTGGGCCCCGGGGACGCCGGGACCGCGACGGATGTGAGCAAGGATCTCGGCCTGGCGGTGGAGGTGAAGGAGACTCCCCAGGTGAGCGGGGGCGTCCGGCTCACGAGCGAAGACCGGCGGATCATCATCGAGAACACGGTGGCCAGCCGGCTGAGCCGGGCCCGTACTGCCCTCGTCTCGCGCGTGGCAGAGATCCTGTGGGGGTCGTAGGCCCGGGGGGTCCCCGGCCGGCGCCGTGCGATGGGTGATTTTTCGTACATCAACGCCCGCGTCAAGGTGATGAAGTCGCACCTCCTCCCGCCGAACCGCGTTCTGGAGTTTTTCGCCTCTCAGGATCTCGAGGCGTTCATCCAGGCTCTCTCGGACACCCCATACAATATGGAGCTGCAGGAGGCGCTCAGCCGTTTTCGGGGTGCGCGGGCCGCCGACGAGGCTCTGGCCCAGAACTTCTACCACGCCACCCGGCGGATCCTGAGCTTCGCGGATGGCTCGCCCCGCCTGCAGATCGAGGTCGTCCTGCTCCGGTACGATCTGCAGAATATCCGGGCGATCGTTCGCGGCCGGCACACCGGGAAGAGCGAGGAGGAGATCTTGGCGACCCTCTACCCGGGTGGACTGCTTAGCGAGGTCAAGCTGCGCGAGCTGCTCCAGCAGCCCGATCTGAGGGCGATCGCCGACACCCTCGTGACCTGGATGCACCCCCTGGGGCGGGCCGTCCGCCAGGGCGTGGAGGCCGCCCAGCGAAGCGAGAGTCTGCTCGACATCGAGATCGCGCTGGATCGGGCCTATGCCCAATTCGGGCTGCGGGTCGCCGATGGGGAGGGAGGCGGGGAGGCAACCTTCCGGCGCTTCCTCCAGGCCCAGATCACCGGGACGAACGTCAAGACTGCGCTGAAGCTTCGACGGATGCGGGAGCTCGGCCGAGAGGAGCGGGCGCGGTTCTATATCCTGGGGGGAGCCATCGCCCTGGACCGGTTCCTCGCCTTCGCCGACCCGATGTAGAGCATTTCCGAGATCGCGGGCCTTCCGCTCCTTGGCGCCCAACTCACAGGGACGGAGAGTCTGTTGGAGATGGAGCGCGCCATCGATCGGGGGTTCCAGCGGATGGCCGCGCAAATGTACCTCACGGATCCGCTGGCGATCGGCGTCGTGATCGGCTACCTCACCCGCAAGGCCACGGAGGTCAGCAACCTACGCGTCATCGCCCACGCGAAGCTGCTGGGCCTCTCCGATGACGTGGCCCGGCAGGAGATCGTCGTTGTATAAGGTCGCGGTCATCACCGACACCGAGACCTCCACCGGGTTTCGCTTGGCCGGCGTGGAAGTCCGCGAGGCGGCGACGCCCGAGGAGGCGCTTGGGCTGATCCGTGATTACGCCGCGGCCGGATACGGGTTGCTGGTCGTCAACGAGGATCTGCTGAAAGGCACGGATGAGGCCCGGGCGCGGCTCCTGCGGGGGCGCGATCTCCCGGTCGTCGTGCCGCTGCCGCCGACCCGCGCCCATCTCGAGAGCGGTGAGGCCTACATCGCCCGGCTGGTAAAGGAGCACATCGGGTTCTCCGTGAAGCTGAGATAGCGGTGGCACGAGCCACAGGCTCGGGAGAGGATGCGGCATGGCAGGGACCAGCGGCGTCATCACACGGATCTCCGGCCCGGCGGTGATCGCGCGGGGGCTGGCCGGCGCGCGGATGTACGACATCGTCCGCGTCGGCAAGGAGAAATTGATCGGCGAGATCATCCGGCTCGACGGCGAGACGGCGTTCGTCCAGGTCTACGAGGATACGTCGGGCCTGTACGTCGGAGAGCCGGTGGAGTCGACCGAAGCCCCTCTGGCGCTGGAGCTCGGGCCCGGCATGCTCAGCAGCATCTACGATGGGATCCAGCGCCCCCTCGACAAGATCCGGGAAGCCCAGGGCGACTTCATCTCCCGCGGAGTCGTGGTGAACTCGCTCG
>VBAO01000226.1 GCA_005883865.1 Candidatus Segetimicrobium genomatis | reverse complement strand
CGCGGACATCCAGGTGAAGGAACTGGCCATGGGCGAGAACAACGAGGTGGAGGTGCTGGGCCAGGATGCCTTTCACAGCCTGCTGGGGCAAGGCAGGCTGACCCCCGAAGAGGGGGCGCAGGTGATTGAAATCCTGCACTCCGGCCCCGAAGATGTCGGGAACCTTCTTTCGGCCGCCTATGCGCTGGCCGGGGAGGCCCTCGAGGGCACCACCGAGGAGGGGCGGGCCGACCAACTCCTGCGGGCGACCCAGTCCGTTGACCGTCTCATCCTGAACGAGCCCCTCGATCAGCATGGGACGTTGTACTCCAACCTCGCCCAGGCCCTCCTCATGCTGGAGAAACCGCTTGGCCCGTCCCTGATGCGCACCCTCCTGGATAAAGCGAGCGAGGACGTCACCGCCCAGGTCATCCTGGAGCATCTTTCAAGCGATCAGATCGCCGATGTCATCCTCAAGTCGCTGGGAGAAGGCGGCGTCATCAAGCCTGCGGGCACCGGCGCCGGGGGGGTCAGGCTCGGCTATGAGAAGGCCAAGACGGTGCTCGCGCTCGTCGAGATGCGTCTCCGCGAGCAGGGGAAGTATGGACCCCTGATCACCGAGGCGGTGGAGCGTGCGCTTCAGCCCGTGCTTTCCGCGGCCGAGGAGGACCCCCTTGCGGTCGAGTTCGACGAAAGCCAAATTACCGTCTCCGATGAAGAAATGAAACGGTGTCTCAGAGAGGCCCACGGGATCGACGAGGCCGGGTCCATCCGCGACGTCGTCAGAACCCTGGTTGACGTCTTGGCCGACTCGGTTGAAAAAGAGGAACTGGTCGATGTCGCTGAGACCCTGGCCGGGTACGTGTCCGGGCTGGTGGAGCACCGCGATTTCGCGGTCCTGCGGGAGATTCTGCAGCGCGTCAAAACCATCGCGGCCACGGCCGGGAGTCCGCTGGCGGACGTCGTCAACGGGCTCCTCAAGAGGATCGCCGAGGGTCCGGGGGTTGAATCGCTCATGGCCGCGCTGTGGGAAATGAGGATGACCCCGAGCGAGCAGGAGATCCAGGCCTGCGTCGAGGTCCTGGCGGATCAGTTGGTCCGTCCCCTCGTGCGCATTCTGGGCGAAGAGCCTCGGGCGGGCATGCGGGCGATGCTCCGCGACCTCCTGGTGCGCATCGGGTCGAAGCACATCGACGAGTTGGGGGCGTTCATCACCGACTCCCGATGGTATCTCGTTCGGAACATCGCGGACATCCTCGGGCGGCTGCGGAGCCCTGAGGGGATTCCCTACCTGGTCCGACTGGTCAGGCATTGGGAGCCCCGCGTCCGGACCCAGGCGATGGATGCGCTCGTGAGCATCGGGACCGATGCCGCCCAGGAGACCATCAGCGCCTTCCTCGACGACCGCGAGGACCGGATCCGCCTGAGAGCCCTGCGATCGCTCGACGCCCGACTGCTGCCGATGGCCATGCCCGCGCTCCGGGCCCTGCTGGAAGCCCAAGGGCCGTCCAACCGCTCGTTCGGGCTCAGGCAGGCGGGGATTGAGACCGTGGCCCGACTCGGCGCCAGGGATGCCATCCCCGCGCTTAAGAAGATTGCGCACACATCCTTCGTCTTTAACAAACAGGGTCGCGAGCTCCGCCGGCTCGCGCGCATGGCCCTCGCCAGGATCGAGGGGGCGCCCGCCGTGATGGATCAGGCGAAGAGGGCCTCATGAGCGATCCGCCCGCCCCGGCGGCGGGGTCCGAGGCCCGCGTCCTGTGGCGGCGTGATCCGGACGCCCCGAAACACCCCAGGGCGGAGCGGCCGGGGGAAATCCTGAGACTGCTCTCCCGAATCAAGCGGGACATCGTCCTCTATGGGAGGGAGCACGCGGTCATCCAGAAGATCATCGGTGACCTTCACCAGTGCCTCCAACGGTGGCTCACGACGCGCCCCTCGGTCAAGCTCCTGATCCACGAGGACACCTTTTTCATCGAGAACGCGGTCTTGCTGGAGGAGAGCCTGCAGCTGGACTCGCTGCTCAAGGCGTTCAAGGACCGGCAGGTCTTTGCCGTTCAGGTGAACGGGGGCGTGGAGGACGGGGAGCTCAAACATTTCATCGAGGCCCTGAACGTGAAGGAAGAGCACATCAAGCGGCCGGGGGGCATGCAAGCGTACCTCGACGAGCACGAGGTCAAAAAAATCAAAGTCGCGTCGGCCGCGGTCGTTGGGAGCAAGGCCGCATTCGCGGGGATGGTCGTGGATCCCAACGATGTGTACCAGGCGGGACTGCGGGTCATGGATGAGCTCACCTACCAGGCGGGGATGAACCTTCCGCTCAACGTGGGGAAGGCGCTCAAAGTGGTCAACTACCTCCTCGATGTGGCCGCCGGGGACCAGACCGCCGTGGTCGAGCTCACCAGCCTCCGGGATTACGATGAGGACACCTACCATCACTCGGTCAGGGTCAGCATGATGTCCCTGATGATCGGCTCCCGGCTGAACCTGGATCGCGAGGTCCTCGTCACATTGGGCCTGGCCGGGCTGCTTCATGACATCGGCAAGGTGCGGGTCGACCGAGCGGTCCTTACGAAACCGGCGAAGTTGACGCATGAAGAGGAGGAGATCGTCAGGCGGCATACGGTGCACGGCGCCCACGCCCTGCGCGATCTCTCCGGCATCCTCAGGCTGGCTCTCGTGGTCGCGTTCGAGCACCACGCGAACTACAATCTCTCCGGATACCCTCGGATCACGGCGAAGGAGGTGCCGCATCTCCTCACGCGCATTGTGCAGGTGGCCGATGTCTTCGACGCCGTGACCTCCTCCCGCCGATCCTATCGCCGGTCCAGGCGGCCGGAACAGGCTCTTCAGGCCATCCTGGACGGGGCGGGCACGGAGTTCGATCCTGTGGTGGCGAAGTTTTCGGTGAAGGTGCTGGCGGGTTTGTTTCGCGAGCTCAGCCGCCGTGCGCGGGAGGCCCAGGCCCAGGGCGCACAGCCATCCGGCGCCCAGCCGCCGGCCCCGCCGCTCCCCGATGCTCAGACACCCGGCGCTCCGCCACCGGGCGCTCAGTCACAGACCTAAACCCGCGAGAATCGGCTCAATGGTCCGGCGCGGTTCATCGCGCCCCGTCCGCGAGGCGTCGCACGATATCCTCCGGCAGCGGCCCCCGTTCCGCCCAGCGGATGGCGTCTTCCACCTGGGCGAAATCTGAGTAGCCCACGAGGACGGTCGACACCCCCGGCTTGGCGAGGACGAAGCGGAGGGCCAGTTCCAGGGGGCCTTCGGCGCGCAGTTCCATCGCAAGCGCTTTGATGGCGTGCGCCCGCTCGAGGTCGCGGCTGTACGCGGCGCCCCTGACCAGCGGGGCGCCCGGGTCCCCCGCGATGGCATGTCGCGCCGGGGCGCTGGCGATCGCCCCGGCCGCCATGACCCTGATGGCGATCACAGCCATCCCCGCGCCCGCCGCCTTGTCGATGAGGCCTCCAAAGTCCTGCGCGCCCCCACTCGCTCCCGGAAAGCCTGCGCTCGGGTTCAAGACGTTGAAATAGGTCTGCACGGTCGCGAACCCGGCCGCGCCCACGAGCGCGTGTAGCGCCGTCGCATCCCCCAACCCGGTGATGCCCGCGTAGCGGGCCGATCCCCTCCGCACCGCGCGATGCAGGCCTTCGGCCACGCCTCCCAGGACGGCATCGAGATCCAGCATGCCGCCGCTCGCGGTTTCAAGGGGGCCGGTGTCGCGCTTGCCGGCAATCGGGTTGTGGAGCTGTAACAGGTCGACCGTGTCCCGCCCCAACCGCCGCAGGCTCCCCTCGATTGAGCGCCCAATCGCCGCCTGGGGGTCGCGCAGGTCGGAGGGTCGGAGCCGCACCTTTGTTCCCACCACAACCCGCTCCCAGGCGTCCAGATCGCGCAGGACCTCACCTAGGTTTTCCTCCGACCGTCCGTCGCCGTAGCTTGGCGCCGTGTCGAAGTACGTGATGCCCGCCTCGAGCGCCCGTGCGGCCGCGCGCAGCTGTTCGGAGCGGTCGCCGCGGACGAAC